>CAYSVF010000582.1:0-1893 GCA_964434415.1 uncultured Parvibaculum sp. | reverse complement strand
GGCGACAACCACGGAACCGGCTTCGGAGCGCGTGATCGCGGCGAACTTGCAGTCCTTCAGCACCTTCTGCAGTGCCTCGTCGAAGACATCCGTCTCGTAGAGCGAGAGGATTTCCGCTTCATTGGCAAAGAGAAGATCGACCTCCTCCTTAGCGAGCTTGCGGAACTCGTCGCGATAGCGGTCGACGCAGAAACTGTCCGACAGCGTCAGCGAGACGAGGCGGTCGGCGCCATGCGCGATCTTCGCCGCTTCCAGGAAAGCTTCCTTCGCCTTGGGCGGATCCCACAGATAGCCTTCCATATAGGTGATGGCGGAGGCCTTGATGGCTTCCGGATCGATATCGGAAACGGAAAGGTTCTGCGCCGCGCCGAGATAGGTGTTCATGCTGCGCTGGGCGTCGGGCGTCACCAGAATGAGGCAGCGCGCCGTCGGGTCGCCGTCGGTCGCGGGCTCGGAGGTGAAGTGCACGCCGAGCGAGCGGATGTCATGGGTGAAGACATCGCCCAGCTGGTCCTTGCGCACCTTGCCGAAAAAGGCAGCCTTGCCGCCCAGCGATGCGAGACCCGCAATCGTGTTGGCGCAGGAGCCGCCGGACACTTCCGTGCCCTGTCCCATCTTCGAATAGAGCGTTTCCGCGCGCTCGGCGTCGATCAGCGTCATCGCGCCCTTTTCGATGCCGTTCGCGGTCAGGAAATCGTCATCCGCATGCGCGATCACATCCACGATCGCATTGCCGATGCCGGCCACGTCAAATTTCAGGTCGGTCATGATCCTCAGCTTGGTTGATACTTGGGTGGGTTCGCGCGGCAGTATAGGGATGTGGCGCGACATGTCCAAAAGCGCGGGTTTCTGCGGGTTTGCGCACGCGACATCGAGCCGTTAAGCTCGCCGCTCCCCGCCCCCGGGGCCTGGTGCAAAGGATTTTTAGCGAATGATCTCCGATGCGGTGCGTGCCCTGAGAGAAACCTTCTCTCCCTCTTTCCGTCGCGTCATGTGGATTTCGCTGGGCCTGACCGTCCTGCTGCTCGCCGCCTTCGGCGCAGGCGCGCAATGGGGGCTCAATGCGATGCCGCTGACGGGCACCTACTGGCTGGACACCATCATCGACATTCTGAGCCGCTTCATCGCCGTGGTGATCCTGATCCCGCTCGTCCTGCCGGTGACGACGCTGGTGGCCGGCCTCTTTCTGGAGAGCATCACCGCGGAGGTGGAGGAGAAGGACTATCCGGGCGACGCGCCGGGCAAGGATCAGCCTTTCTTTGCTTCCATCGTGACCGCGCTGCGCTTCACGCTGGTGCTCATCGCCTTCAACCTTGTGGCGTTGCCCTTCTATTTCATCCCTATCGCAAACGTGATCGTCTTCTGGGGCATGAACGGCTATCTGGTGGGCCGCGAATATTTCGAGCTGGTGGCGCTGCGCCATCGCGACGCAAAAGACACGAAGGCGTTGCGCCGCAGATATTTCATGAGCGTCTTCGTGGCAGGCATCGCCATCGCGGCCTTCGCCACCGTGCCGGTCCTCAACCTTTTCGCGCCGGTCTTCGGCACCGTCTTCATGGTCCACACCTATAAAAGGATAAATGCCCGTGCGGCCTGACTTGCGCTTCTGTCTCGTTCTGGGGGCGGCACTCCTGCTCGCCGGTTGCCAGACGCCCCGTCAATATCCCGACGCGCGCGGCGGCGACGCAATGGCGAGCCTGCCCCCGCAACAGAAGCTGACGCCGGATCGTCTCGTCGGCGTCGAGCCGGCCATGCTGGAACGGCGTCTCGGCAAGCCGGATTTCCGGCGCACCGAGCCGGGCTCGGAAATCTGGCAATATGGCGGAAGCGGCTGCTCGCTCTTCGTCTATTTCTATCCCGACGATCAGGGCCGGATGGGCTCGACCTATATCG
>CAYSVF010000581.1:0-1897 GCA_964434415.1 uncultured Parvibaculum sp. | reverse complement strand
TTCTTGAGAGACGTCTTTTCATCCGTCACCATAACATCGTTTACGCGCGCTCCGCCGCCCTAGAGCTGGCGTCGCGCATCGCCATTGGAGCTGCACAGCCCCGCCGTCACGAAAGCGCTCAGCACGCCGATGCCCGCGTCGAGGTCGGCGGCCGGAACTTCCACCGTCGGCATGTCGGCGCTCGTCGCGCCCATCTCGAAGGCGACGCGGGCAGCTTCCGCGGCTTTTTCCGCTTCCTCGCGGCCATGGCACATGGCGGTGGCTTCCGTGGCGAGGATCTTCTTCGCCTCGTTCAGCTCCGCGCCTTCCAGCTTTTCGAGCCTGGCAATTTCGTCCAGCGGCATTTCCGTGAAGAGGCGCAGGAAACGGCCTACATCGGCATCTTCCGTGTTCCGCCAGTACTGCCAGTAGTCATAGGGGCTGCGCATATCCGCATTGAGCCAGACCGCTCCGTCCGCGCTCTTGCCCATCTTCGCGCCCGAGGCTGTCGTCAGGAGGGGGCTCGTCAGGCCGTAGAGATGTGCCCCGTCCACACGGCGGCCGAGTTCGATGCCGTTGACGATATTGCCCCACTGGTCGGAGCCGCCCATCTGCAACGTGCAGCCGTAATTCCGCTTCAGTTCCACGAAGTCGTAGGCCTGAAGGATCATGTAGTTGAATTCCAGGAAGGACAGATTTTGCTCGCGGTCCAGCCGGATCTTCACGCTGTCGAAGCTGAGCATGCGATTGACCGAGAAGTGACGGCCATAGTCGCGCAGGAAATCGATATATTTCAGCTCGTCCAGCCAGTCGCGATTATTGACCATGACGGCATCGGTCGGCCCGTCGCCGAAGGTAAGGAACTTGGCGAAGACCTGCTTGATGCCGTTCAGATTGTCGTCGATTTGCTCATCGGTCAGAAGCGGGCGCGCATCGTCGCGAAAGCTCGGATCGCCGATGCGGGTCGTCCCGCCGCCCATCAGGGTGATCGGCTTGTGCCCGGTCTTCTGCAGCCAGCGCAGCATCATGATCTGGACGAGGCTGCCGACATGAAGGCTTTTCGCCGTTGCATCGAAGCCGATATAGCCCGCCACAGCCGTCTCCATGGCCGCCTCGTCGAGGGCGGCCTCGTCGGAAAGCTGATGGATGAAACCGCGCTCCGCGAGGATGCGCAGGAAATCGGACTTGTAGGCTGTCATTGTCGGGCTCGATCGGTTCTCGTGTCGGATAGGGTGCTGCGGGAGCCGTGGTCATGTAGCATGGTTTCACGAGACGCAAAACGGACGTGAGAAGAAGATGCCCCGTGCAATCCGTGCCATAGGCCTGATGAGTGGTACCTCCCTGGACGGCGTGGACGCCGCCCTGCTGGAAACGGATGGCGAGGGCCTGCTGAAACGCGGCGCCGCCATGTCCACACCCTATACACGCGAAGAGCGGCTTTTGCTGCGTATGGCGCTTGAAGAGGCGATGAGCTGGGAGCCGGATAAGCCCATGCCGGAGGTGATCGCGGAGGCAGAGCGCCATCTGACATTCGTGCATGCCAAGGCGGTGAAGGCGCTGCTCGAAAAGGCCGGGTTTTCCTCGCATGAGGTGGACCTGATCGGCTTTCACGGCCAGACGGTGCTCCACCAGCCGGAAAGGCGACGGACCGTGCAGATCGGTCTGGGCGAAGTTCTGGCGAGCCTTGCCGGCATCGATGTCATCAACGACTTTCGGAGCGCGGATGTGGCCGCCGGCGGTCAGGGCGCGCCCTTCGTGCCGCTCTATCACCGGGCGCTGGTGCGCAATATGGGCCTTCCGGGCACGGTCGCCGTCGTCAATATCGGCGGCGTCGGCAATGTGACCTTCATCGGCGAGGACGGGACGCTGATCGCTTTCGATACCGGCCCGGGCAATGCGCTAGTCGACGATTGGGCAC
>CAYSVF010000580.1:0-1897 GCA_964434415.1 uncultured Parvibaculum sp. | reverse complement strand
CGGTATTCTGGGCATCGCCTTCATCTATGCATGGATCGCAACCGGCCGCGCGGAACCCGCCGCAGCCGACTGATAATCGAGAACTCGTAAACTCAAAAAAGTGAAAGGGAGTATCCGATGAGAGGAACCGCAAAAGGCCGCGTGGCCGGCAAGATGGCCTTCATCACCGGCGGCGCGCAGGGGCTTGGCGAAGCCACGGCCCTGATGATGGCGCGTGAGGGCGCGAAGGCGACGCTGGCCGACATCAATGTGAAGGGCGCGGAAGACGTCGCCAATCGCATCAATGCCGAGGTGCCGGGCGCGGCCTTCGCGGTCGAGCTCGACGTGACGCAGGAAGAGCAGTGGAAGCATGCGCTCGCTGCAGCCAACGATGCGATGGGCGGCATCAACGTGCTGTTCAACAATGCCGGTATCGGCGGCGGCACGACGGTGGAAGACACCGACTTCGATACCTTCAAGAAGGTGCAGGCCGTGGATGTGGACAGCGTCTTTCTCGGCTGCAAGCACGCCATCTCCTACATGGTGCCGCATGCGCCGGGTTCGATCATCAACACCTCGTCCATCGCGGGGCTTATCGCGGGCCACAATATGGCCGCCTATAACGCGGCCAAGGCGGGCGTCTGGCTGCTGTCCAAATCGGTGGCGCTTCATTGCGCCAAGCGGGGCTATCGCATCCGCTCCAACTCCATCCATCCGACCTTCATCGACACGCCGATCCTGGACGGCATGGCGCGGGGCATCTCGCGCGACGAGCTGAAGGAGAAGCTTGCCCGTCAGGTGCCGCTCGGCGTGGTCGGCGATCCGGACGACGTCGCCTATGCGGTGCTGTTTCTTGCGTCCGACGAGTCCAAGTTCATCACGGGCTCGGAAATCAAGATCGATGGCGGCATCTCCGCCATGTAAGCGATAGAAGGATAAAGGGGCATGGGGCTTGCCGGTTTCGCGGGACCACCTCACATTTGAGAGGTTCAAATCTAGCGAGTGCCATGCCCCATTCCTCCGCCGATTCCCGGCCCATCCTCATCGTGCTGCATCAGGAGCGTTCGACGCCCGGCCGGGTCGGTCAGGTGCTGCGCGCGCGAGGGCATAAGCTCGATATAAGGCGGCCGGCGCTGGGCGACTCCCTGCCGGAAACGATGGAAGGGCACCGTGCCGCCATCGTCTTTGGCGGGCCGATGAGCGCCAATGACGACCTCGACTACATCAAGACCGAAATCGACTGGATCGGCGTGCCGCTCAAGGAAGAGGCACCCTTCTGGGGCATCTGCCTCGGCGGCCAGCTCATGGCGAAGCATCTGGGTGCGACGGTCTATGGCCGGGAGGATGAGAAGGTCGAGATCGGCTATTACCCGATCCATCCAACCGAAGAGGGGCGCGACCTCTTTGACGACCCCACTTACGTCTATCAATGGCACCGCGAAGGCTTCGAACTGCCCTCGGGCGCGGTGAGGCTCGCCGGGAGCGATGCCTACCCCGTGCAGGCGATGCGCTACGGGCGGAATGCCTATGGCATCCAGTTCCACCCGGAGCTGACGGCGCTGATGATGAATATCTGGCTGACCCGGGGCCGGGAGCGGCTGGAGCTTCCCGGCGCTCAGCCCGCCAGCGCGCATCGCCGCGCCCGGCATCAGTATGACCGGGAACTCAGGGCCTGGCTGGAACGGTTTCTGGACCGCTGGCTGGGGGAGGCCGGCAAGGGTGTCAGCGCGATCTGATGACAATCTAATTGTCGTGAAGTTGCCGGCGCGGCTTCGCCCCTTCGACGCGGCAGCCTTCGCCTACGAGACGGTTTGGCCTGCCGAGCCGCAGTCGGCTCTTTTGCTTTAAGGGAATCGAAGGAAGGCTGGTGGAGCCGAGCGGGATCGAACCGCTGACCTCGTCATTGCGAACGACGCGC
>CAYSVF010000579.1:0-1898 GCA_964434415.1 uncultured Parvibaculum sp. | reverse complement strand
TCCCTATGAAGTGCTCGACCCCGCCGGCTGCATTGCGGTCGAACCCGCTCTCGCCAAGGTGAAAGGCAAATTTGTCGGCGGCCTCAGGCTGCCCGGTGACGAGACCGGCGATTGCCAGTTGTTCACCGAGCGCCTCGCCTCCCATACCGCAGGACGCGGCGTGACGTTCAAGTTCGACACCACGATCGAAAAGATCCTGATCGAAGGCGGCAAGGTCGCGGGCGTCAGGACCAGCGCGGGCCTCATGACGGCCGACGCCTATGTGATGGCGCTCGGAAGCTATGCTCCCATCATGCTGCGCACCATCGGCATCTCGATACCCGTCTATCCGGTGAAGGGCTACTCGATCACCGTGCCGATCACCGATGCCGCAGGCGCACCCGAGTCCACCGTCATGGACGAGACCTACAAGGTCGCGATCACCCGGCTTGGGGACCGCATTCGCGCAGGCGGTACGGCTGAAATATCTGGCTACGATCTCAGGCTCCACGATGCGCGGCGCGCAACCCTGGAGCACTCCGTTGGCGACCTCTTTCCAAAAGGCGGAGACCTCTCACGCGCCAGTTTCTGGTGCGGCTTGCGGCCCATGACGCCGGACGGGCCGCCTGTCATCGGAGCCAGCAAATATCCCAACCTTTTCCTCAATGCTGGACACGGAACGCTTGGCTGGACGATGTCATGCGGTTCGGGGCGCGTTCTCGCCGATATCATCTCGGGCAAAACGCCCGAAATAGACACACGGGACCTTTCGATCAGTCGCTATGCGTGATCGGCGAGGCCTGCCCCAAACAGCGTCTTCTCGCTTTCGACCGCTTTCGAGATGAAATCCGTGACGGCGGCGATGCGCGAAAGGCCCCGCATCGATTCGTGATAGACGAGCCAATAGGCGCGTCGGATCGGCGGAATGCTTGTGACGGGAACCAGATCCGGCATCGAGCGTGCAATGAAGGCGTGCAGGATGCCGATGCCGGCGCCCGCGCGCACGGCTGCCGTCTGGCCAAGCGCCGATGAGATCGCAAACCGGGCATTCCAGTCGGGTGCGAACTCGGCGGCGTAATCCAGCGACGGGTTGATGACGAGGTCCGGCACATAGCCGACAAGGCGATGGCGAGAGAGCTCCTGGCGGGACTGCGGCAAACCGTGCGCGTCGGCATAGGCGCGCGAGGCGTAGAGGCCGAGCGTATAGTCGACGAGTTTGGCAGCAACCAACCTGCCTTCCGTCGGACGCTCTGTCGTGATGGCCAGATCGGCTTCGCGGCGCGACAGCGAAAAGGAGCGCGGCACCGGCACGAGCTGCACGGTCAGGTCCGGGTGAAGCTCCGCAAGCCGCCCGAGGCGCGGCGCCAGAAAGGCCACGCCAAAGCCGTCAGGCGCACCGATACGAACGGTTCCGGAAACCGTCTCCCCCTCTCCCGCCACCTCCGATCGCGCGCCCAGCATCTCCGCTTCGATGCGCTCGGCAATGGCGAGGAACCGTTCGCCAGCCGGAGTGAGCTCACTGCCGGAAGTGGTGCGTCGAAACAATTTGGTGCCGAAAGCCTCCTCCAGTCCGGCAGCCCTGCGCGACACGGTAGCGTGATTGAGATCGAGCCGCCTTGCAGCGCCAAGGATCTGGCCGGCGCGGGCCACGGCGAGAAAGATCCGGACGTCATCCCAGTTCATGGGTTTCCATTCTCCCGCCACCTTTGCCTTTGCGCATTTTGAAGTTCACGGCGCAACCGTTGTTTATTCCACGCACATCGGTTTGTCATCGGGTCACGTTGCAAAGCGAAGCGCATGCGCCGAAAATGCGGCTACGTAAAAAGCGACCAGGGAGCGAAAGAACATGGACGTTACAGGACATTTCATTGGCGGCAAGCATGTCGCCTCGACCAGCGGACGGGCGCAGGACATCATGC
>CAYSVF010000578.1:0-1903 GCA_964434415.1 uncultured Parvibaculum sp. | reverse complement strand
CCTCGTGAAGATGGGCACCACCGCCGCGCAGAAGAAGCTGTTCTTCAACCTGCGCAAGGTGAAGGGCCAGATCCAGGCCATCGAGGATGGCGATCTGCGGCACGAACAGGTCGCCGAGATCGCCGACCGTCTCGGCGTGACCGAGGATGAGGTCATTTCCATGAACCGCCGCATGGCGGGTCCCGACAACTCGCTCAACGCGCCCCTGCGCCAGGACAGCGAAAGCGGCGAGTGGCAGGACTGGCTGGTGGACGAAGCGCCGGACCAGGAATCGGAACTCGGCGATAGCGAGGAAATGAATCTGCGCCGCGAAATGCTGGCCACCGCCATGCAGTCGCTGAACGAGCGCGAGATGCATATCCTCACAGAGCGCCGCCTGAAGGACGAGCCGGCCACGCTGGAAGAACTGAGCCAGGAATACGGCATCAGCCGCGAGCGTGTGCGCCAGATCGAGGTGCGTGCCTTCGAAAAGCTGCAAAAGGCGATGAAGAACGCCATGCGCGAGCAGGCAGACGCCCGCAAGGAAGCGCTGGAAACCCAGTAACGAAACGCAATATGTGACGGCCTGCCTGTATCGGGCGGGCCGTCATTGCTATTTGCTTCACCGAGCTTTTTCGCAACAGGGAGACCCTGCATTTGGGACAGCCCGACAGCGACGGCCAATCCGGCCGCGCCTTTCGCGGTATCATGAAGTCGGAGACGGCGCTCGCCATCCTCGCCATCCTCGCAATTCTCTACACCGCCTATGCTGCGCAGAACCTGATCGCCCCCATTACGGCTTCGGTTGTGGCGAGCTTCATCCTGAGCCCGCTCCTGCGCATGCGTCTTTTTCGGCGTCTTCCCGCGGCTCTCACCTCCGCCATCCTGGTCATCACACTGATCGCCACCTTCTGCCTTGGCGTTTTCCTGCTCTACGGCCCGGTTTCCGAATGGGCCCAGAAAATACCCGAAGCCCTGAACCAGCTGCGCCATGACACGGCAGCCCTCAGCGAACCGGTCCAGCAGATGCAGGAAGCATCCGAAACGGTGGAAGAGGTCGCGCGGTCCATGGGGAGCAAGCAGCCCGCGCAAACCGTCATCGTTCGCGAGCCCGGTCTTCTGCAGCAATTGATGGCCGTCGCCGGCCAGAAAGGCGCGTCGATCCTCGTCTTCTTCGTGCTGCTCTATTTTCTGCTCTCGTCGATCGAAGTTCTCTATTCGCGGATCGTGAGTTCGGTGGAGAGAGTGGGCGAAAAGGAGAAAGCGCGGCGCATTCTGCGAACCATCGAGCGCGAGATCTCGCACTATCTGGCGTCGATCACGCTCATCAATATCGGCCTGGGTGTCGCCATCGGTTTGAGCATGTGGGCGCTGGGCCTTCCCGATCCCCTGCTCTGGGGCGCGCTTGCAGCACTTTTCAATTTCGTGCCCTATGCGGGCGTCATCGCCGGCATGGCGCTCACCGGCTTCGCTTCCTATATCGCTTTCGGCAATCTCGCCGAGGCCTTTTACGCCCCGCTCATCTACTTCTTCTGGAACGCCATCGAGTCGCAGATCGTGACGCCGACCATCCTCGGCAAGCGCCACACGCTGAACGCGGCCATCGTTTTCGTCTCGATCGTCTTCTGGGGCTGGCTATGGGGTGTGATCGGCGCAGTGCTCGCCGTCCCGATCCTCGTGATCGCGAACGCGATCTGCGCCCATGTGGAACATCTGAAGCCGATCAGCTACTTCATCGACGGCTCGCCCCGGCCGCATGCGCCGCTGCCGGAGTGAGACCGGCCGTCAATCGGCGACGACGCCCGTCCCCACCGGGCAGCTCACGCCGGTGCCGCCAAGGCCGCAATAGCCGTCGGGATTCTTGGCGAGATATTGCTGGTGGTAGTCCTCGGCGAAATAGAACTCGGGCGCATCGAGAATTTCC
>CAYSVF010000577.1:0-1909 GCA_964434415.1 uncultured Parvibaculum sp. | reverse complement strand
GTCCACATAGTCGCCCGGCTTCAGCGTGAGCCCGATTGCGATACGGAGCGCGGCGGCGGCGATGGTGGAAAGGATGAAATAGAAGCCGAGACCGAGGCCCGTGCTTTTGAGCTGTCGGACATCGGTCGCCGCGGCGATGCCCCGGACGATGGATGCCAGGATCAGCGGCACGACGATCATCTGGATGAAGACCAGAAAGAGGTTGCCGGGCAGCGCGAGCCATTCACCGAGCGCGTTGGCGACGGGCTGCGAGACGAACCCGGAATCCGGATTGACGAAGAGCCCGGTGGCGATCCCCAGCACCATGCCGATCAGCACCTGCAGCCAGAGCCGCCCCCGGGTCAGCCGGTTCAGCGGATCCGTCAGGAATTTCAGGCTCTTGGGAGAGACGATTTCAAGCGTGGAGAAGAGCTTTCCGAGCATCGTTTCGCCTTTAGTTCCGGTTACCGGCTTCTAGACGATTATGCTGCCCGGGCCCTTGAGAAAGATCAAAGGGAGGGGATGGGGCGGAATTCCAGGCTCGTATCAACCGTCATGCCCCGCCCTCCTAGAAATGCAAAGGTGGGCGGGGCATCCACGCCTAGGCCGCTGCAAAGAAAGACGTGGATGGCCCGGACAAGCCGGGCCATGACGTTCACTTGCAATGCAAGACAGTTCTACTTGAACTTGTCGACGGTCGGGTGGAAGGACTTCACCTGGCGCACCGTCTTGGTGGAGGAGCGCATCACGATGGAATGGGTGGTGATGCCGCCGCGCACATAATGAATGCCGTCCAGCAGCCAGCCCGGCGTCACGCCCGTGGCGGCGAAGATGACGTCGCCCGAGGCCATTTCCTCAAGCTCGTATTTCTTGTTGAAGTCCTCGATGCCCATTTTCGCGGCGCGGGCCTTCTGCTCTTCCTTCTCGGTGACGAGACGGCCCTGCATCTGGCCGCCGATGCAGCGAAGCGCCGCGGCCGCCAGCACGCCCTCGGGCGCACCGCCCTGACCGATATAGATGTCGACGCCGGTATCGGGATCGGTCGTCGCGATCACGCCCGCCACGTCGCCATCGGTGATGAGCTGCACCCGGGCACCGGCCTCGCGCACCTTGCGGATAAGCTCCGCATGGCGGGGACGGTCGAGAATGCAGGCCGTGATCTGTTCCACGGCCACGCCCTTTTCCTTGGCCAGCGCGCGGACATTGTCGGCGGGGTCGGCATCGAGATCGACAAGGCCCTTGGGATAGCCGCCGCCAATGGCGATCTTGTCCATATAGGTGTCGGGCGCGTTGAGGAGCGTGCCGCCCTCCGCCGCCGCGAGCACGGCCATCGCATTCGGCATCGCCTTGGCGGTCAGCGTGGTGCCTTCCAGCGGATCGAGCGCGATATCGACTTTCGGACCTTTGCCCGTGCCGACCTTCTCGCCGATATAGAGCATGGGCGCTTCGTCGCGTTCGCCCTCGCCGATCACCACGACGCCGTCGATGTCGAGGACGTTCAGTTCCTTGCGCATGGCATCGACCGCGGCCTGGTCGGCCTGCTTCTCGTCGCCGCGGCCCACCCAGAGCGACGACATGACAGCCGCGCGTTCCGTTACGCGCGCCATCTCCAGCGCCAGCATTCTGTTCAGACCTTTAGATTTCGCCGCCATGCGATCCCCCAGTAAAAGAGCCCGGCCCCTTGCCGGACATCATGTTCACACAAATTATTTTCATTCTGCGAGCGAGCCTTGCCGGTATTCTAGCGCAGCTCTCCATCCTCGATACGGATCATCAGCGGCTCGCCCGCCACATCTTCATGCGCCTTCAAAAGGTCCATCGCGCGGGCCATCGTCGCCTCGTCGCATTCATGCGTGATGAATACGACAGGAAGACGACCGCTGCCATCGCCGACCGCTCCCTTTTTGTCGCCTTTTGGACCGCGCTGGAC
>CAYSVF010000576.1:0-1911 GCA_964434415.1 uncultured Parvibaculum sp. | reverse complement strand
TCCACATAGTCGACCCCGAGCTCATCCAGCAGGTTCGCAATCAGCCGCTTGTCTTCGACGGAGAAATCCACGCCCGTGGTCTGCGCGCCGTCGCGCAGCGTGGTGTCGAAGAGGTAGAGCCGTTCTTTCGTCGTCGCGTTCATCTTTTCGCTTCCGCTCGCGGCGCCTCCTGGAAGGAGACGCAGAGAAAATACCGATGCCACCGCCGCGGCCGGACCATTTACAGCAAAGGAAGATTAAGACGTGCTTGTACGGCGGCGGCGGAGCTATGTCAGCCGCTAATAATGAGACCCTGAATAATGCGGAACTCGGCCATTGCCGGTCCTCTCATCTGCCGTTACACCCGGCCCGAAAATCAGGCCTTTTTACCGCGAAGCCGGGCCTCGGCCCGCTCGCGCCCGATCAGAGGTAGCAGGTTTTTCAGCTCGGGTCCATGGTCCAGGCCCGTAAGTGCCTGACGCAGCGGCATGAATAGCGCCTTGCCCTTGGCCCCTGTCTCCGCCTTCACGATTTCCGTCCACGCCTTCCACGTGGTTTCGTCCCACGGCCCGTCCGGTAGAAGGTCCGCCGCCCTGGCGGCGAATATGGGATCCTCTATTGCCGGGGCTACAGGCCCTTCGGCGATACGGGCCCAGTCCGCCGCCTCGGCGAAGCGGGTGAGATTGGGCCGGACAGCCCCCCAGAAGTCAGGGCCAAGGTCGCACCCGAGCGCCTGAAGGCGCTCCTTCACCTCGTCATATTCCAGCAGGTGGAGGGTACCGGCATTCGCCTTGTCCAGCTCGGTCAGGTCGAAGCGGATATCGGAGCGACCGAGCCGGGCTACATCAAAGCTCTCGGCCAATCGGTCGAGCGAGAGCGTCGCCTCCTCCGGGTCGGGCGTGCCGAGGCGCGCCAGCAGCGCATTGAGCGCCATGGGCTCGACGCCATGCTCGCGCAGCGCCATCAGCGAAAAATCTGCCGCATCGTCACGCTTCGACAGCGGCTTGCCTTCCGGCCCCTGCAACATGGAGTGATGCGCGAAGACAGGCACCTTGCCGCCCAGCGCGTTAAAGAGCTGCACCTGAACGCCGGTATTCGTTACATGGTCGGCGCCGCGAATGATGTGGGTGATGCCGAAGTCGATATCATCCACGATTGAGGGCAACGTATAGAGATAGCGCCCGTCGCCGCGGATCAGCACTGGATCAGACACAGAGGCGCAATCCACCTTCGTCTCGCCGAAAATGAGGTCCGTGAAGGTCGTGACTTCCTGCTTCAGCCTGAAGCGCCAATGGGGTTCGCGTCCCTCCGCTTCCAGCTTCGCCTTCTCTTCGTCGGTAAGGGAGAGCGCGGCGCGGTCATAGACCGGCGGCAGGCCACGCCGGGCCTGCAGCTTGCGCTTCATCTCCAGCTCATCAGGTGTTTCGTAGCAGGGGTAAAGCAGTCCTTCCGCCTTCAGCTTTTCCGCAACCTTGTCATATTCGGCCATCCGGTTCGACTGGCGGTCGAGAATGTCGTGGACGAGGCCGAGCCAACCCAGATCCTCCACAATGCCATGGGCATATTCTTCGGTGGACCGCTCATCGTCGGTATCGTCCAGGCGGAGCATGAACTTGCCGCCCGCCTTGCGCGCAAAGAGCCAGTTGAAAAGCGCCGTCCGCGCATTGCCCACATGAAGGCGGCCCGTCGGGCTCGGCGCGAAGCGGACGACAATTTCGGGGACCTCAGTCGACATCGCGGAACCCGTTGGTGATCGGATAGCGGCGGTCGCGGCCGAAATTGCGCGAGGAGAGCTTTACCCCGGGCGCAGCCTGCCGGCGCTTGTATTCAGAGACGAAAAGCAGATTCTCGACCCGGTGCACCAGGGCCCGGTCATGGCCTCGGTCGACAATATCCCGCACGGGCATTTCATGCTCGACCAGACATTCGAGA
>CAYSVF010000575.1:0-1912 GCA_964434415.1 uncultured Parvibaculum sp. | reverse complement strand
TAAGTGAGATAGGCGCCGAGGCTGTCGGAGGCCGAAAGTCCCGGCCTCTCCCCGATCAGCATGACGCTCAAGCGCGCGCGGAAATGCGCGCCGATCTCGTCGGCGAGCGCGACGCGGGCCTGATGCGCGATGACGAGCGGCGCGACCTTCCAGCCTTCGAGATGTTTCAGCGTCGCGGCGAGCGTCGCCACCGCGTTTTCATGCACTGCGATTGCGGAGAGGCCGTCGCCGATGACGAAGACCACATCGTGCTCGCCCGCCGTCTCCGGCAGTTCCGCATCCGCCGCCAGACGCCGCCCCTTGGACGGGTCCTGCAGATAGGCATGGCGCGTCGGCGCTTCCGAATTCACTTCCGCGACCTCCAGCCCGATCCCCGCTTCCGCGATCTGCCTGTGCAGCAGGTCCATATCGAGCGCCGCATGCACCGCGTCGCGCGCGCGGGCATGGGCCATCTGGAAGTCGAGCAGGTTTTCCGTCGGCAGCGCATTGCCGGTGCGCCCGAGCGCAATGCGCGCGGCGGTGAACTCCTTCAGGAAGGACCATCGATCCGGCGCGCTCATTCCGCCGCCCCGTATTCGAGAAGCCGCGCCGCGCCGCCCGTCAGTTCCGGCCGCACCTGGCCCTCCCCGTCCATGATGTTCATGGCCTTCAGCCAGGCTTCGAATTCCGGCGCGGGTTTCAGCCCCAGCGCGGCGCGGACGTAAAGCGCGTCGTGATAGGAGGTGGACTGATAACTCAGCATGATGTCGTCCGCGCCGGGCACGCCCATCACGAAATTGCAGCCCGCGACGCCCAGCAGCGTCAGCAGATTGTCCATGTCGTCCTGATCGGCCTCGGCGTGGTTCGTGTAGCAGACATCGACGCCCATCGGCACGCCCAGCAGCTTGCCGCAGAAATGATCCTCGAGCCCTGCCCGCGCGATCTCCTTGCCGTCGAAGAGATATTCCGGCCCGATGAAGCCCACCACCGTATTCGTCAGCAGCGGCTCGAACGCACGCGCCACCGCATAGGCGCGCGCTTCCACCGTCTGCTGGTCGAGCCCTTCATGCGCCTCCGCCGAGAGCGCCGCGCCCTGCCCCGTCTCGAAATACATGACGTTGTTGCCGACCGTGCCGCGCTTCAGCGCCAGCGCCATCTCGCGCGCCTCTTTCAGCATGGCGAGGTCGATACCGAAGCTTTCATTCGCCTTCTGCGTGCCTGCGATAGACTGGAAGACGATATCGACCGGCGCGCCGGGCTTCATCACCTCCATCGCCGTCGTCACATGCGCCAGCACGCAGGATTGCGTGGGGATGTCGTAGCGCTGCCGCAGGTCGTCCACGAGATGGAGGAGCCGCGCCATCGCCTCCGGGCTGTCGGTTGCCGGGTTGATGCCGATCACCGCGTCGCCGCAGCCATACATGAGCCCGTCCAGCGTGGAGGCCGCGATGCCCTTCAAATCGTCCGTCGGGTGGTTGGGCTGAATGCGGATGGCGAGCCGTCCGGCCAAGCCGATGGTGGAGCGGAACGCCGTCACCACGCGGCATTTCTTCGCCACGGCGATCAGATCCTGATTGCGCATGAGCTTGGATACGGCGGCGGCCATTTCCGGCGTCAGCCCGGGCGCGAGCGCCTTCAGCGCCGCCTCGTCTGCCGCGTCGGAGAGCAGCCAATCTCGGAAGCCGCCTACCGTCAGTGAACGGACGGGTTCGAACGCGCCCGCCTCATGCCCGTCCATGATGAGGCGCGTCACCTCATCCGCCTCGTAAGGCACGAGTTCTTGATTGAGGAACGTTTCGAGCGGCAAATCGGCCAGCGCGAAGCGCGCGGCGACACGCTCTTCATCCGTTTCCGCCGCAAGCCCCGCCAGCCGGTCGCCGGCGCGCGCCGGGCTTTCATTCGCCAGCAGCGTTTTCAGGTCGGGGAAATCATA
>CAYSVF010000574.1:0-1915 GCA_964434415.1 uncultured Parvibaculum sp. | reverse complement strand
CCCGCAGGCCGCGAGCGCCTTGCCGTCGAGTTCCTCCGCCAGAAAATCGGTGATGGAGCCTGCCACATTCGACGAGACGGAGCCTTCCGCCTTTGTGGAGACCACTTCATCGCCCCAGAGATCCGTCATGCGCCTGTAGGTCGGGCTGTCGGGTGCTGCCGTGCTGATGATCTCGCCATGGCCGCGGGGACCGAGGCCGGTGTGGAAGTCGATGAAGACGATGCGCTCCGCCGGTGCGAGATGTTTCCGGACGATGCCCTTCAGCGTGAGATGCGACCATGTCCGTCCGTTGCCGCCGAACTGCACGCCGCCGGGATGGGCGTATTGCCCGGCGCTCATCGCGTATTGAAGCGCGGGGAAGCCGTTTTTCTCCGCATAGGCGAGGAGTTTCTCCTGTGCCTGCTTGATGGTTCCGGGTTCGAGGTCCGGCAGGTTGATGACGTCCTTCAGTTCCTCATAGCCCGGATTTTCCGGGTACGGCTGATCGTGATCGATGAAATTGCGGTTGAGGTCGACATTGTCCTCATTGACGCGGCGGCTCCAGGCGAAGCCGAACGGGTTGATCGCATGGATGAGAACGAGGGCGCTGCCGTCGGGCCGCCTGTCGGCAAAGCCGGTTTCCAGAAGCGCGATCTGAAGCCCCGAGCCGCAATAGCCTTCCACGCCATGCGTGCCCGCGCCGAGCGCGATGACGGATTTTGCATCCGCCGGGCCGATCCGGGCGACATCGGTGGCCAGCGTTTCGCCGCCGGGGCCCTTTGCCGGGTGTTCATGCGTTTCGAGCGTCGCGCCAGCCGCCTTGGCGGCGGAGAGGAATTTTGCGCGGGCTTCGGCATAAGTCTCTGAAAAACAGGCGGGAATTTTTGTCATGGTTGGCTCGCTTTGTCCGGTAACCCTGTTTCGGTTGCCGGTGGGGTTTCACCCTTCTGTTGTGCTAGTGTGGCACAGTCGAGGGATGCGAGGGGCAGAAAGCGCATTCCGGACGGCCACGATTTTATGGCTTCGGCAACGGTCACAGGGTTCTAGAGAGGGGATCACATGTTGGGCACTTTTCCGCTGATGGCGCTGGTCATCATCATCTATAACGCGCTGGTCTACCTGACGGGTATCGATCTGACGGCGCCGGTTTTCGAAGTGGCGCTTATATCGGGGGCGATCTGGACGGTCTCGGTCAACGATCTCATCGTCTTTATCGGTCTCGTCCTGCTGTTCCTGGAACTGATCGGCGCGACGCGCACGGGCGCGGCCACCATCGTCAATCACGCGCTTTCCATGCTGGTGCTGCTGGTGGCGCTGATCGAATTCATCGTGCTGCCGCAGTTCGGGCACTCGACTTTCTTCCTGCTGGTGCTGCTGACGCTCTTCGATGTGATCGCAGGCTTCACCGTGACGATCACGGCGGCGCGACGCGACTTCACGGTCGGCGAATAAACGCCTCATAGGCGTCCGACAATCTTTGCGTTTCAGGATGGGCGGGGATTTCCCGCCCATCCATTTTTTTGACCGGCAGCAGCCCCGTCAGGCTGTTGGTGATGAAGATACCTTTCGCCTTGAGGAGCCGGTCCGGCGCGATCAGGCCTTCCTCCGTCTCGATGTCGAGTTTACGGGCAAGGGCCAGCACGCTTGCGCGTGTAATGCCGGGCAGGATGGGTCCGTCGGTCGCGGGCGTGACGAGCTTCTTGCCTTCCCAGAAGAAAACATTTCCGACACTGGCGCAGGCGAGATGGCCTTGCGTATCGAGCAGGATGGCTTCATCCGCCCCGGCGAGTTTCGCTTCTTCCTTTGCGAATACATTGTCCAGATAGGGCAGGGCCTTCAACTGCGCGGCGGGCGAGCTTGTGTTGCGCCTGATGGTGCTGATGACGGCGCGCACGCTGTCGGGCGGTTCCGCGCCCGGGGCCGAGGTGATGAGGAG
>CAYSVF010000573.1:0-1929 GCA_964434415.1 uncultured Parvibaculum sp. | reverse complement strand
GGCCAGATCGACCAGATGCCGCCGCTCCGCCCTTTCCGCCCGCGCCGCCACTTCCGAGACTCGTTCCCGGCGGTCGCGGATACGCTGGCGGATCGGCCGCAGGCTCACCCTGCCCTCCAGCCGCTGGAGCTGGGCGCGTTTTACCTCCGTTGCGCGGATCAGGCCGCGCGCCAGCCTGTCGGCCGCGCTGTCGAAGCGCTGGCGCGGCAGGGCTATGAGTTCGGCAAGGCGCGGCAGGCCCCGGGCGAGGCCCCGCAGGTCGTTTTTTTGCTGCTCGATGAGGCGCGCCTCCGCCCGCGTCAGCCGGCGGCTACGGTCCATCACGGCGTCCACCAGCTCCGCGCGCACGGGCACGGCGATTTCGGCCGCCGCTGTCGGCGTCGGCGCCCGGCGGTCGGCCACGAAATCGATCAGCGTCGTATCGGTCTCATGGCCAACAGCTGAAATCAGCGGTATCTCGCTTTCCGCCGCCGCGCGCACGGCCACTTCCTCGTTGAACCCCCAGAGATCCTCAATGGAGCCGCCGCCGCGCGCAACGATCAGCAGGTCGGGCCGTGGAACGGGGCCGTCCTTTTTCATGGCATTGAAGCCGCGAATGGCGGCGGCGACTTCCGCCGCGCTGGTTTCGCCCTGCACGCGCACCGGCCAGACCAGAACATGGCGCGGGAAGCGATCCTGCAGACGATGGAGAATATCGCGAATAACGGCGCCAGTCGGGCTCGTCACCACCCCGATCACTTCGGGCAGGTAAGGCAGGCGTTTCTTGCGCTCCTCGGCAAAGAGGCCTTCGGCGGCGAACTTCTTGCGCCGTTCCTCCAGCAGCGCCATCAGGGCGCCCGCGCCCGCCGGCTCCAGCGCCTCGATCACGATCTGGTATTTCGACGAGCCGGGATAGGTGGTCAGCTTGCCGGTGGCGATGACCTCCATCCCCTCTTCCGGCTTGAAGCGCAGCTTGGAAAACACCCCGCGCCAGATCACCGCGTCGATCCGGGCCTTCTCGTCCTTCAGGCTGAAATAGCAATGTCCCGAGGAATGCGGCCCCCGATAGCCGGAAACCTCGCCACGCAGCCGCACATGGCCGAACTCGCCTTCCACCACCTTCTTCAAGGCGAAGGAAATCTCGCTTACGGAGAATTCATGCGCATTGCCGGAACGCTCTGACGGTGCGGGAGGAGCCATAGGCCGGGAGATCCTTTCTACCCCGGGCCAGGTTGCCCGCAGGGTCGGTTTGCCGGAATCGGACCCCATGTTACAAGAAATCCGCATCCTGCCGACAGGGCGGCCGGAGCATGAATTTCGTGCCGCCGTCCATATCCGATATGGGGCGGAACCAGGGAAAGACAGCCTGATGAATATCCTCGTGATCGGCTCCGGTGGCCGCGAACATGCGCTGTGCTGGGCGATTTCGAAAAGCCCTCTTTGCGACGCTCTTTATTGCGCGCCCGGCAATGGCGGCACCGGGGAGGTCGCAGAGAATGTCGACCTTTCCCCGCTCGATTTCGACGGCATTGTCGATTTCTGCCGCGACAAGGATATCGGCTTCGTGGTGGTGGGTCCGGAAGACCCGCTGGTGAACGGGCTTGTGGACCGGCTGGACGCGGAGGGCATCAAGGCCTTCGGTCCGAGCGCCGACGCCGCGCAGCTCGAAGGCTCCAAAGGCTTCACCAAGGATATCTGCGCTGAATTCAACATTCCGACGGCCGCCTATGGGCGCTTTTCGCACGCCGAGCCCGCCAAGGCATTCGTCCGGGAGCGCGGGGCGCCCATCGTCGTGAAAGCGGACGGGCTGGCGGCCGGCAAGGGCGTCATCGTCGCCGAGACGGTGGACAAGGCAGAGGCCGCGATCGACGAGATTATGGGCGGGCGCTTCGGAAATGCGGGCGCGGAAGTCGTTGTCGAGGAATTCATGACGGGCGAGGAGGCCAGTTT
>CAYSVF010000572.1:0-1933 GCA_964434415.1 uncultured Parvibaculum sp. | reverse complement strand
CTTCACAACGACATTTGGCGCGATTGCCGCCAGATAGGTTCCTTCTTCGATCATCGCTTCCGTCTCGGTCGCGCCGACTTCGGCGGAAACCGGGGTATCCGTGATGCGGCAGATTTCGGCGATCGTCCTTGTGAAGTTCTGGCCGGATTGTGCGACCAGGCTTGGGTTAGTGGTAACGCCATCCAACAGGCCGGTCTCCATCAGGTCCCTGATTTCCTCAACGTTTGCAGTATCGACGAAGAATTTCACGGCGTTCTCCATTTTTGCGTGATGTGTCGGGCAGCGGCATGACGTCCGGGGTTCCTGGCTCTGCCCAGGCCCTGTGCCGCTGCCGCAGGGCGGGTTCACAAACGTGGTTGAGTGGGGCGCCGCAGCGGTTTCGCGCCGCGCACTTGCCGCGAGGTTCCGGACCGTTGGCTGAGGTCCGCGCATGCGCCGCCCGCGGTGCAGGCCTGCACGGCCAGCTATGACGCTATTGGCCCGACACGCGTTTCAGTCCCCGAACTCGTTGAAGCTTTGGGTCAATTCAATATCTGCCCGGATGCTGTTTCGCAGGATAAGCTGGGCATTGACGAGGTCATTGCTCTCCGCCCGTCGCAGCGCGGCCTCCTCATCCAGTCCGTATTTGGTCCATCGATGCAGGAGCCGCTTCTTCAGCTCTTCCAAAGTGGGACGGACGAACACCGTCAATGCGAACACCTCATTCAACTTCGACCAGGGATCCGAGTTGAGAAGCAGATAGTTGCCCTCGATGACGACAACCGGGGTGTCCGGGTGAATTGCGATCGAGTTGGCAATGGACAGGTCAAATTCCCTGTCGAACTTCGGATGGTAGGTTTCGCGCCGGGAAACGCAAAGGTTGGCGACGGCATCGCAGAACCCGTTTGCGTCAAAGGTTTCCGGCGCGCCTTTTCTGGAAAGCAGCCCCCGGGATTCCAGCAAACCGTTGTCGAGGTGATAGCCGTCCATGGGCAAAAGCGTTGCGAAGGGTGGTCTGACCGGGGTGTTGTTGTTCAATTGATCGACCACCAGCTGGGCCAAGGCGGATTTTCCTGACGCCGGGGGGCCGGCAATGCCGACCACCGTGCGGTCGCCAGCCCGCATTCGGTCACGAACATCGCGGCATACCCGCTCAGCATCCCGGGCCAGCGTTGTCTGCGTCATGAGGCTATCGGCGCGTCGGCGGGCTTCATGGCGCCGGTCATCAAGGCAACGGCATCGGACATCGAAACGTCCTTGGGATTCACAACGCAAAGGCGACAGCCCAGCCGATGGACGTGAATTCTGTCCGCAATCTCGAAAACATGCGGCATGTTGTGCGAGATCAGCACGATCGGAATGCCGCGCGATCGAACATTTTGAATGAGCTCCAGCACGCGGCGGCTCTCTTTCACGCCGAGCGCTGCAGTCGGTTCGTCCAATATGACGACATTTGATCCGAAGGCGGCGGCCCTGGCCACGGCGACACCCTGCCTTTGCCCCCCGGACAAAGTCTCAACCGTCTGATTGATATTCTGGATGGTCATCAGGCCCAGTTCGGAGAGTTTCTCCCGTGCGATCTGGCGCATTCGGTTTTTGTCGAGTTGACGAAAAACGCGCCCCATCAAACCAGGTTTGCGGAGTTCGCGTCCCATGAACATGTTGTCGGCAATGGACAATGCCGGCGACATGGCCAGCGTCTGATAGACGGTCTCAATTCCGTGCTCGCGAGCATGAATTGGCGAACCGAACGACACCACCTTCCCTTCAAGCCGTATCTCGCCCTGATCGGGCCGGATCGCCCCGGAGAGTGCCTTGATCAGCGTGGATTTTCCCGCACCGTTATCGCCTATCACTGCCAGTATCTCACCGGGCCTCATTTCGAAGACGCAGTTGTCCATGGCGGTGACACGTCCATATCTCTTCGTCAGTCCGCGTGCCGATAGTACAGTTT
>CAYSVF010000571.1:0-1938 GCA_964434415.1 uncultured Parvibaculum sp. | reverse complement strand
TTCGGCTGGTCTTCCGACACGGTGACGATGGCCGCGTTGAGGCCGATCACGACCGCCTTGCCGGCCGCGCTTGCCGCTTCCTGGCCGGGGGGCGAGGTGAAGGGGGTCTGTTCGCCCGCTGCGTTTCTGGCAGGTGCCATGGATATCAACCTTCCTCGAGCCGGACAGGCAGGCCGAACAGCATGCCTTCCCAGGCGGCGCGTCCCGGCCCCAACGCATCCACCGCCGCGACCATGCGGCCCCCGCGGCCGAGCGCGTCGTCGGCCAGCGTCACCATCAGCCGGTTGGGATGGGCATGGGGAGCGCTGTCGCGGATCTGGCGGGCGAGAAAGGCTTCCGACTGGTCCTCGTTCAATATGCACAGCGCGATGAAGGCCGCCGCGGTCGACCGGCTGATCCCCGCCCAGCAATGAACCAGCAGCGGCGACGGGCCGCCATCGCGTTGAGCTGCGTCCCAGGCGCGGATGAACTCGATGAGTTCGACGACATGGCCTTGCGTCGGGGGAACGAGATCGTCGATCGGCTCGGCGATGTCGTTGACGCCGATGCGCAGATGCCGCGCCGGGTCGAAGCCCTCCGGCGTCTCGATCATGGTGTCCGGGTCGAGCAGGCTCACAAGATGCGAAGGCGCGTGCTTGCGGATCGCGTCATGGACGGCGCTGAGCGGGCTCACATAGATCATCACGGGACCGGCCTCCGCTCCGGTTATCACCGGAATGTTCAAAGAAAGGGCAATTTCCTTACGAAGCATAAGCTTAGCAGATTCTGGCACATCTGCGTGAAGGCTGTGCTGCGATTTTGCGTCGGGCCGCGGGGATCAGCCTTCCAGCGCCCGGAACCGCTTGAGAAAGAGCGCCTGGGCCTCTTTGGCGGGCAGGGGCTTCAGCCGGATCGGTGTGACGTTCCGGGGCCGCCCGAAAACCTGTGCCGCTTCCTCGTCCTCGAAGCCCGCGATCTGGGTTGCCTCGAAAAAGGCGCAGGCCCGGTCCGCCCGCTTGATGGTTTCCTCCACCGTTTTGGGCAACTCGGCGGGCAGGCCGAAACGCCGATGGATGGCGGCCTCAAGCCGATGCTCGAAGGCCTTGTAGTCGAGCCCCAGCGCGGCCTTGAACGGGCTGATCATATCGCCGATCACATATTCCGGCGCATCGTGCAGCAGCGCGGCCAGCCGCCACTTTTTCGGCCAGCCGGGCCGGAAACGCAGGCAGAGATCGTCCACCACCACGCAATGCTCGGCGACCGAAAAGGCATGATCGCCGATGGTCTGCCCGTTCCACCGCGCGACACGGGCGAGCCCATGGGCGATGTCCTCGATCTCGATGTCGAGCGGCGAGGGATCGATCAGATCGAGGCGGCGCCCGCTCAACATGCGCTGCCATGCGCGCGGCGTATCCGGGGCAGGTCCGGGCGCGGAACTACGGGGTTTGCCTGATTGTTTCGGTACGGCCATGTGTTCAGTATTTCGGATGGAGGAAGGTGGCTGGCCGCCGGCTGCGGCAATCCGCGCGACCCGCCAGCCGACGGAATGAAAACGGTTCAGCCGTTTTAGGGGTTGAATACGGAGCGCTCAACAATTCTCCGGCGTCGGGGCTGCAAGACGCATTGAGAGAAACAAGGCCATGAAAAACATCACGCTCACCTTCTGGAGTTTTTTCCTCCTTCTCAGCGGCCTGTGGCTGCTGACCGGATCCTTTCCGCCCGAGACAATCGCCGTCTTTTCGCTCCGCGACGGGCTTGTTCAATATACCGGTATTATCGGCATCGGCATGATGAGCCTTGCCATGATCCTGGCGGCGCGGCCGCGCTTCGTCGAAGCGCCGCTGCACGGGCTCGACAAGGTCTACCGGCTGCATAAATGGCTGGGGATCGGCGGGCTCGTATTCGCGGTCACACACTGGCTCTGGGCGCAGGGCGTGAAATGGCTGGTCGGCCGGGACT
>CAYSVF010000570.1:0-1941 GCA_964434415.1 uncultured Parvibaculum sp. | reverse complement strand
GCTTTGTTTTATAAACTAATTAGTTTATTTATCAAATCCCCATTTTACGAGTGCCACCAATGACCGCCTCCCCCCTGGACCCGCCTTCCTCCATGCCCCCCGGCCACCTGCGGAGCCTTGTGGCCGCCATCGCCTCCATGGGCTTCGTCAATCTCACCATGGGGATCACCTTCCCGCTCACCGCCATCATCCTTGCCCGACAAGACGTCTCGCCGGCCATGATCGGCCTCAATACCGCCGCCCAGGCCCTGCCCGTCTTTTTCGTTACCCCGCTCGTGCCCCGGGCCATCGCCCGGCTCGGCCCGGCGAACCTCATGATCGTCGCCATTCTGCTCGCCTCTCTCGCCCTTCTGCTGATGGCGCTCTTCCCCAACCTCTACGCATGGTTCCCCTTGCGCTTCCTGCTCGGCGTGGGCGGCACGATTCTCTGGGGTTCCAGCGAGGCATGGATCAACGCGCTGGCGCAAAATGAAAGACGCGGACGCATCGTCGGCATCTACGGCGCCGCGGCCGCCACGGGATTTGCCCTGGGCCCGGCGACACTTGCCGTGATGGGCACCGACGTGTCGCCGCTTTTCTTCGGCAGCGCCATGCTGGTGCTGGCGGCGCTGCTGACCGCGACCGCCGACCGCAAGACCAATCACTTCGCAGGCGAGGCAAAGGGCAGCGCCATGTGGCGTCTCCTTCTCATTGCGCCCGCCGCGCTCCTCGTGAATTTCTTCTTCGCGGCCTCCGAAGAAGCGCTCGTCACTTTCTTCCCGCTCTATTCGATGAAGCTGGGCATGGGCGAGGATGCCGCCGTCTCGCTCCTCACCATCTCAGCCATCGGCGCCATCTTCGTACAGCCGCTGGTCGGCATGATCGCGGACAAGGTGAACGCCTATGCCTTCATGACGCTTCTCGTCGTTCTCTCCATCGCAGGGTATGCGAGCCTGCCCTTCTTCCTGCCGGGCTTCATCGCCTCCGCCATTGCCGTCTTCGTGGTGGTGGGCTTTGCCAACGGCCTCTTCACCCTCGGCATGGTGGTGGTGGGGCAAAGTTTTTCAGGCCGCGAACTGGCCGGCGCTTCGGCTTTCACCACCGCCATGTGGGGCACGGGCGCTCTCTGCGGCGCGCCCTTTTCCGGCTGGCTGATGCAGCTCTGGGATCCCCATGGGCTGGTGCTGGCCGTTTGCCTGATCTATCTGATCTACCTGCCGTTCCCGCTGCTCGCATGGCTGCGCGGCGGCAACGCGGCACAGGCTAATTCTCCCACTTCCTGACATGGGGCTTGCCAGCGGACCTCATCCGGGTAATCTGCCCGGCTTTTTTCCGCGCAACGGACGGTCCCATGTCTCTCGCCTCGATCATGTCGAATCCGGCACTCCGCCCCTGGCGCGTTGAGGCGAACGCGACGCTTGTCCTTGCCTGGCCGCTGATCCTGACCAACCTCGCCCAGATCCTCGTCAACTCGACCGATGTCCTGATGATGGGCTGGCTCGGGCCGGGAGAACTTGCCGCCGGTGCGCTCGCCTTCAACCTCTATTTCGCCTTCCTCATGTTCGGCATCGGCCTCGTCAATGCAAGCGGGCCGCTGATGGCTGCGGAACTGGGCAGACGCAATCACGCGGTCCGCGAAGTCCGCCGCACGGTGCGCCAGACGATCTGGACCTGCGTCGCCATCGCAGTGCCGGTCTGGATCGCGCTGTGGAACACGGAAGCGATCCTGCTCACCCTCGGCCAGAACCCGAAGGTCGCCGCCGAGGCGGCCGCCTATATGCATGCGCTGCAATGGTCCTACCTGCCGTCTCTGGCCTATCTGACGTTGCGCTCCTTTCTGTCCGTGCTGCAGCGTCCGCGCTGGGCGCTCGCGGTCGGCACCACCGCCATTGCAGTCAACGCCTTTGCCAATTGGTGTCTGATGTTCGGCAATCTCGGCGCGCCCGATCTCGGCCTTGTCGG
>CAYSVF010000569.1:0-1943 GCA_964434415.1 uncultured Parvibaculum sp. | reverse complement strand
ATATTGCGCCGCTGCGCCATGACCTTGAGCCCCTGCGAGACGAGCGCGCGGTTGAGGCCCAGCAGCGGCACCACATCGCAGACCGTACCAAGCGCAACGATGTCGAGCCATTCCATCAGCTTCGGCTCGTCGCGCGTTTCGAAGAAACCGCGCTGTCGCAATGCCCGGTTGAGCGCGACGACGAAAAGGAAAGTGACGCCGACGGCGGCGAGCTGGCCGAGGCCGCTTTCATCGTCGAGCCGGTTGGGGTTCACCAGCGCATGAACGGGCGGCAGCGCGGGCTCGGCCTGATGATGATCGAGCACGACCGTGTCGAGCCCTTCATCTTTGGCGACGCCGAGCGCCTTATGCGCCATGGTGCCGCAATCGACGGTGATGAGGACGCGCACGCCCTCGCCCGCCAGCCGCTTCATGGCCGGCGCATTGGGGCCGTAGCCCTCGTCGATCCGGTCGGGAATATAGATGCGCAAGGGCTTGCCGATGGCGGAGAAATAGCGATGCAGCAACGCGCTCGACGTCGCGCCGTCCACATCGTAATCGCCGAAGACCGCGACCTTCTCGTCATTCGCGACGGCATCGGCGACGCGAGCCGCGGCCTTGTCCATATCCACCAGTACGCTGGGGTCCGGCATCAGCGTCTTGAGGCTGGGCGTGAGATAGGCCGCGACTTCTTCGGGCGCGATGCCGCGCCCCGCGAGCACCCGCGCCACGATCTCCGGCAGGCCCTCGCGCTGCGCGATCGCCATGGCGAGGCGGTCGTCGGCGAGACGGCTCACCCATTGGCGGCCGGTCGCGGAACGCTCCACGCCGAGGAAGGATCTGTCGGATGCGGACGGGGAAGCGAGGCTCATCGCGCGCTTGCCATGGGGGGTGAGTCGGACATGAGGCGAGGATAGCGCGTGTAGCGGATCGAGGTCGAATGTCCATTACCTCGACCCCTTTCGTCATGCCCCGCCCTCCTAGAAATGCAAAGGTGGGCGGGGCATCCACGCCTAGGCCGCTGCAAAGAAAGACGTGGATGGCCCGGACAAGCCGGGCCATGACGATGGAATTCTTCAGTTATTGACGACCACATCCTCGTTCTTCACGGCCTGGATATATTCGGTGCGGGCGGCCTCGCGCATTTCCTCGGCGCGCGGGGTTTCCGACTTGGTCCAGCGGTCCATCACCACGCAGGCGACGAGATCGCCGGTGACGTTGAGGCTTGTGCGGAAGCGCTCCAGGATGCGGTCGAGTCCGATGATGAGCGCGAGCCCCGTCAGCGGCACGCCGACGCTCGACAGCACCGAGGCGAGCACCACGATGCCGACGCCGGGCACGGCGGGCGTACCGATGGAGGCGCCGACCGTGGTGGCGATGAGCGCGATGAGAACGCTTGCCGACAGGTCGATCTGATAGAGCTGCGCCATGAAGATGGTGGCGAGCGCCTGATAAAGCGCGGTGCCGCCCATATTCATGGTCGCGCCGAGCGGCACGATGAACTGGGAAAGCGAGGGGCGGACCTTCAGCACCTCCTCCGCCGTCTTCACCGTGACGGGCATGGTGGCGGCGGATGAATTGGTCGAGAAGCCGAGCAGGATGGGCTCGCGGATCGCCTTCATCATGAAGACGGGCGAACGCCCGCCCAGCACCATCGCCGTCAACAGATAGACGACGAGCAGCACGATCATGCCGAAGACGACGACGGCGGCGTAGGCGGCAAGCCCCGTCAGCACATCCGGCCCGGTCTTGATCATCACCTGCGCCAGCAGGCCGAAGACGGCAACGGGGGCAAAGCGCATGACATTGGCGACGATGGCCATGCTGACTTCCTGCACCGACCCCAATAGCTCGAAAAGCGGCTTGGAGGATTCAACCGGCACGCTCAGAAGCCCCACCCCAAGTACGATGGCGAAGATCACGATCTGGAGCATGTCTCCCCGGACGATGGAGCCGAGCGGATT
>CAYSVF010000568.1:0-1947 GCA_964434415.1 uncultured Parvibaculum sp. | reverse complement strand
CTTCACTTGCCTTTCCATTGCGGCTTGCGCTTCTCGGCAAAAGCCCGCGGTCCTTCGATGAGGTCTTCCGATTTGAAGAGCGCAGCGACGGCGGGATACTTGCCTTCGACCGCCTTCTTGAGATCGGCCTCGTCGAGACCGCGATAGACCGATTCCTTTGAAGCACGGATCGACATCGGCGAACATTCCGCAATGAGCCCGGCCCACCGCTTCGCCGCGTCGAGCAATTCCGCCTGCGGCACGACCTCGTTCACGAACCCGAGTTCCTTGCCTTCTTCGGCGGAGACCTGACGGCCGGTGAGGATCATGCCCATGGCCTGTTTCACCGGGATCTGGCGCGGCAGGCGATGCAGACCGCCGGCCAGCGCGGCAAGGCCGACTTTCGGCTCCGGCAGCGCGAATTTCGCATTGTCCGATGCAATGATGAGATCGCAGGCCAGCGCGATCTCGAAACCGCCGCCCATGGCAACGCCGTTCACCGCCGCGATAACCGGCTTGGTGATGTTGTAGCGCGCCGTAAGACCGGCAAAGCCCGTCGCCGGCACTTCCATCTTGCCGCCTTCGGCCTGAAAGCGCAGATCGTTGCCGGCGCTGAATGCCTTTTCGCCCGCGCCGGTGATGATGGCCACCCAGAGATCGTCATCGGCTTCGAAATCGTTGAAGACTTGCTCCAGCTCGAAATTGGCCGGCGGATGCAGCGCATTCATGCGCTCGGGCCGGTTGATCGTCACGACGAGAACATTACCGTCGCGCTCCGCGGTGCAGAATTCTGTACCCATTTTTTGATCCATCCCTGTCGGCGGTCGCCCGGGCGGGGCGCCGCAAATAGCTGTTGAAACGGGACTTTTTCGCCCGTTTGGCCGCCGATCCTGCCCCTGCTCTCCGCATGGAGCAAGTTTCCGGCAATTGACCTCGCGTTAACCAAGTCGTTCTAGGCTTCACCATCACCCCCTTCGCGGCCAATGCGGGGGGATTGCGGCCACACACGTTTCCGGATTGATTCTGCACAGTCATGAGCTCGGCAAATCCCACAGGACAAGACATGTCGGCCGATGCGAGCCCCGAGGCGGAAACCCGCTGGACGCTCAAATATGGCGACAGGATTTACGGCCCCTACACGTTTCAGGCGATGCAGACCTATATCGCCGAGGGGCGTGTCGCAGGCCATAGCCTGATCGCGCCGGAAGGCACGCCGCTTGCCGCCGCCGACTGGCGCCGCGCCGATGAAGTTCCCAACTTCGCGAATTTCTTTGCTCCGGGGGACAAGGGCCGCGGGGGTGAAGCCTCCCGGCATGAGGGTGAACAGCAAGAAGCCGAATACCCGGTCACCCAACCCAACCGCCCCGTCATCGACGTCACGGAAGCCCGTCCGAAATACGGCCCGGGCAAGGGACAGCACGACCGCCGCAAACGCCCCGAAAGCAGCAACTTCATGATCGTGCTCGATGTGAAGTCGCGTTACGCGGGGCCCCTCGAACAATCGATCATGTCGCTCGGCCCGGCCTACAAGCTGGCACCGAATGTCTGGTGCGTGAACGCCGCGCCGGATTTGACGGCTCCGGCCCTTCTCAACGATCTGAGCCAGCATATCGGATCGACCGATACGATTTTCGTGGTCGACGCGACACGGGACCGCGCCGCCTGGAACTCGCGCGGCCCCGAAGTTGACGCCAAAATCCGCAAGGTCTGGCGCCGTCCCATCTGATCTCCGGCTGACGAACGTCACGATTTGACGACAGCGGGCCCTTATCGGCCCGCGCGCGGGTGACATTGCGCCTTGGCGGATGTTAGGCTTGCCGCCGATAAGGGCTTTCAGCGCATGGCTGAAGGCCCGTTTTGTTATCCGGATATTGCATGTTCGCCGCGAGAAGCTGCGGGCATGCGGAAAGGTAAATTGTGGCAGCAGCAAATGGCGATACGGTCCGCGTCCACTATACGGGCAAGCTC
>CAYSVF010000567.1:0-1952 GCA_964434415.1 uncultured Parvibaculum sp. | reverse complement strand
TTCGTCTGCGGACCGAAGCATGTTCCCATCCGCTACAAGATGAACTGATTGGAGCGCAATCATGGCGGAAACCGAATTCAAGGTGTGGCAATGCCAGACTTGCGGCTACATCTATGATGAAGCCGAGGGCGATCCGGATGAAGGTCTGGAACCCGGTACACGCTGGGCCGATATTCCGGAGGACTGGGTATGTCCGATGTGCGGGACGCCCAAATCCGATTTCGAGATGGTCGAGCTTTAACCGGACCTCAGATAGCGGATGGCTTCGTCCCGCTCGAAAAGATAGAGAAGAGTACGGAGCGCCTTGCCGCGCTCCGTTTCCAGTTCCGGGTCCCGCTCGAGGATCATCCTTGCATCGTCATAGGCAGCGGCCAGCAAATCGCTCTGGCTTTCTGCATCGGCGATCCGGAACTCCGGCAACCCGCTTTGGCGCGTGCCGAGCAGCTCGCCTGCGCCGCGCAGCCGTAAATCCTCTTCGGCGATCCGGAAACCGTCTTCGGTTTCACGCATGATACGAATACGCGCCGCCGCCGTTTCGCCCAGAGACGATGCATAGAGCAGGAGGCAGGTCGACTTATCTGCGCCGCGTCCGACGCGCCCGCGTAGCTGATGAAGCTGGGCCAGCCCAAAGCGTTCGGCGTGTTCGATGACCATCACCGTCGCATTGGGCACGTTGACGCCGACCTCGATGACAGTGGTCGCCACGAGAATGCGCGCCTCTCCCTGTTCGAAGCGCATCATGACCGCGTCCTTCTCCGCAGGTTTCATGCGGCCATGGATAAGTGCGACTCTGTCTCCAAAAATACCGTGAAGATGCTTGTAGCGCTCCTCGGCCGCAGCAGCATCGACCTCGTCGCTTTCCTCTACCAGTGGGCAGACCCAATAGACTTGGGCTCCCGCCTCAAGCGCCCGGCGCATGGCGGTTACCACATCGTCCAGCTTCTCAAGCGGCATGGCGCGGGTATCGACGGGTTTTCGTCCCGGCGGTTTCTCGTCGAGTTTCGAGACTTCCATGTCGCCATAGGCAGTCAGTGTCAACGTGCGCGGGATGGGGGTTGCGGTCATCACCAGCACGTCGGTTCCCTTGCCGCCCTTGCTCGAAAGTTCCAGCCGCTGGTGCACACCGAAGCGATGCTGCTCGTCGACCACGGCCAGCGCCAGCGCGTGAAAGGCGACATCCGCCTGGAAAAGCGAATGCGTGCCGACGAGAATGTCCAGCTCTCCTGTGGCGGCGTCCTGCAATATTTCAGCCCGTTGGCGGCCCTTGTCACGGCCGGTGAGGAGCGCGATCCTTATCCCCGCCTCCATGCAGAGCGGTTCCAATGCGGCGTAGTGTTGCCGGGCTAGAATTTCCGTCGGCGCCATCATTGCCGCCTGGTAGCCGGCCTCGACTGCATTGAGCATGGCAAGCAGCGCCACGATCGTTTTGCCGCTCCCGACATCGCCCTGCAACAGCCGCAACATTCTATGCGGGCTGCGCATGTCGTCGTCGATCTCATGCAGGGCCTGCGACTGCGCGCCGGTGAGCGCGAAGGGAAGGGCGGTGACGACCTTTTTGCGTAGATGTCCGTCGCCTGCGATCTCGCGTCCCGGCAGCTTCTTCATTCGCAACCGCACCAATCCCAAGGCCAATTGGTTCGACAGGAATTCGTCGAATGCGAGCCGTGCCCTCGCCGGAGCCTCCGGTTTCAGGTCAGACAGCGATTGAGGATGATGGGCCTGCGTTACAGCGTCGTGCCATGCTGGATAGCCGTTCTTTGCAAGCCAGCCTGCGTCCTGCCATTCCGTCAGCTCCGGCACGCGTTCCAAGGCGCCCAAGACGGCTTTCCGGATCGACTTCTGCGGCAGCCCGGCCGTCAGGGGATAAGTGGCTTCCAGCAGCGGCAGCTCGTCGATCTCTTCCGGCGCCACCACATGATCTGGATGCGTCATTTGCGGCTCGCCCTGATAGA
>CAYSVF010000566.1:1475-1970 GCA_964434415.1 uncultured Parvibaculum sp. | reverse complement strand
GTTTGCATCCGGTCCAGCATTTCCATCAGACCGGCCTCGACGCTCACCGAACCATCCTCGAACTGCGAATGTTCCGGGTGCATCGCCAGCCCTTGAGCTGCGAACTGATCAGCCAGGGCCTTGCCCGCGCCTTCCAGCGTCTCCCGGTGTCCGTCTCGCGGCCACATCCATGGCAGCCACTCGCCCCAGGGCTTCAGGGCTGCCGCATGAATGATCGGGGTCGCTTCGCTCTTGCGGTACGCCTTGGGCACGTACACGACATCCGCGTCACGGTCCCACGCCATCTCAACAGCAGCGAAAGGGTGATCCCAGCCAAAGTCCATCGCCCCCAGGCGCGGCCAGTGGTCCGGTATCTCAACCAGATCACAGGCTATCTCGTCTTCAGCAACCGGGAAGATACGGCCGGACCCCAGAACCGGTATGCCCTTCGCCCGCGCCTCGCGCTCATGCGCCGGATATGCCTCGACGATTGCAGCCTTTTCCTCCGGGGTGTAG
>CAYSVF010000566.1:696-1465 GCA_964434415.1 uncultured Parvibaculum sp. | reverse complement strand
GACGGACCGGCTCACGACTTCATCAACTTTTCTAGCTGTTCCGGCGTCAGGTAGAGCATGACAACCTCGCTCATGCCCAACAGCGGCGTGAAGGTGACGATGACAATCCCGCCCGTGGCGTTCGTTCGCGTCAGTCCTTCGGTGTAGATATCCAGCGGCGGCTCTTCATCGAACCACACACCGTGCAGGGTTTCGCCCTGCCACTTTTCCCGCCCCTTCTCGTAGCTCTTGAAGCCAAGGGCGCTGATATCGGCCTGGACATCGCCGCCACCGCCCCAGCGTACCGTTACGCTGTCCAGCGCGTTCGGAACGCCTCTGGCCCGGTTCGGCTCGATAATCGCATCACCGGGGATTGCGCCCGTGCCCCAGGCTTCCTCCTGCTCCGGCGGGCCGATCAGGATACGCTGCGGATTATCCCGTGTGCTTTCGCTCGTGACACCGGACGCCCACATCCGAACAGGCTTGTCAAAGACCTTGCCTTCCCACCAGTCGGGATACCGACCCGTGAGATGCATCGCCCATTCGTTGCCGCCGGAGACCGTCTTGCCGAGCTGGTTGCCCGCCATGAACAGCCGTTCGCGATCGACCGCGCCAGCCGCATGAAAGGCTCTCTGCTTACTGTATGGTCGGTACGCTTGAAGCTGATTGCGCCTGACCCGCCTTTGCTTCTCCGCCAGCAGCGTCGCCAGTTCCGATTTCAATTCCAATGACGGCGGCAAGGTCGCGGATTCGGGCGTCAAGCTGCTCATCAGTGAGTTCATCCGAGCGC
>CAYSVF010000566.1:0-686 GCA_964434415.1 uncultured Parvibaculum sp. | reverse complement strand
TCGAAAAGAGAGCCGCCACATTACTGGGGCGATATTTCGCTGTGCCTCTTCGGTGGCCGTCCATGCGGAGCATTCTAGACTTTCCCCTAGTCTCGGTGCAGCATACTTATGCGTGTTGGCCCCATTTTTGGAGAAGGCTGGCAGCAACCTTCACGTATTCGGCTGGCTTTTCCTCACGCATCGTTCTGATGGCGGCGGCCCCATGGTCCTGCCAGTCCGCATAGAAGTCCTCGACAAAGGCCTGGCCTAGCTTGTTGCGTGAACCTTTCGGCCGCCCTTTTGGGTTGCCGGACTGTCCCGGCTGAAACTGTGTCGCCTTCCCCTGTCTTTCCCCTGTACTAACAGGGCGCTGTTCTGTGTCGGTCATGGCGGGGTTAGGATCGGCCACCGGCTGTGCCGCCATCCCCGCGCAGCAGTTCCATCCGCATCTCTGCGAGGTTCATGTCGGGTCTCCTTCTGGGGATTCAGTCTGCGGACACAGAGCGGATCGTGCCGCCAGTGCATGTATCGAGACGGGCGGCGATCTCTACCGCTTCCTTGGCAGACGCGCCGGCATGCATCGCGGCAAGTGCTGCCGGGGAACCACTGCCCCATGCATGGTATTCCTCGGTTATCTCGAAATAGCCGGTTTCTTCGTGGATCTTGGCAATGCCGGTTTGCGTGTCGACTTCTACACAGCGCCCATC
>CAYSVF010000565.1:0-1971 GCA_964434415.1 uncultured Parvibaculum sp. | reverse complement strand
GACACGCTGCAGGCGATGCGGGGACACGGTTTTACCGATCCGCTGGAAAATCCCGGCGAGGCGGACATTACGGCGCATGTCGACTTCGAAATGATCGCGACAGCCGCGCAGGCCGGCGGCTGCGCGACATTCGGCCCCGCCGAACAGGGGCGCTTTCTCGCCGAAATCGGCATTCAGGCACGCGCCGAAACGCTGGCCCGCAAAGCATCGCCATCCCAGGCCCGCGACATCGAAACCGCGCTCGACCGCTTGACCGCGCCGAACCAGATGGGCAGCTTGTTCAAGGTGCTGGGGCTGCTCCCTGCCGGCGCGGAACCGCCGGCCGGATTTACCGGTTCGTGAACCGACCCGCGAGCCTTCGAGGCGAATGGAGTAAAGCCCATGTCCACTCGTTTGACATCCGCCGAAACGGCGCTTGCAACCCGCCCCGTGACCGCCAAGGCCATGGAGGTCTTGCCGCATCTCCGACACGGTTTCTTCACCCGGGAAGGCGGCGTGTCGAAGGGCATCTATGCCTCGCTCAATTGCGGCCTCGGCTCCAACGACAGGAAGGAGGCGGTTGAAGCAAACCGGAAACGTGTGGCGACGTCTCTCCACGGGGACAGCGAGAAGCTCATCTCCCTGCATCAGGTGCATTCGGCCAGATGCGTCTATGTGGACGAAGCCTGGGCGCCCGGCGAGGGCCCGGAAGCCGACGCCATGGTGACGGACCGGGCCGGGATCGCGCTTGGCATCCTGACCGCCGATTGCGCGCCGGTGCTTTTCGTCGACAAGCAGGCCCGGATCGTCGGCGCCGCCCATGCCGGCTGGAAGGGCGCCTTTTCCGGCATTCTGGAAGCCACGATCGACGAGATGGAAAAACGCGGCGCACAGCGCAACCGGATCGCCGCCGCGGTCGGCCCCTGCATTTCCTTCGACGCCTATGAGGTCGGGCCTGAGTTCCGCGACAATTTCATGGATGCCGACACCGGCAATGCCGAATGGTTCCAGCCCTCCGAGCGGGACGGGCATTTCATGTTCGATCTGCCCGGATATGTGGAAGCACGCCTGCACAAAGCCGATCTGGCGAGCGTGGCGGTGACCGGCCACTGCACCTATCAGGAGGAAAAGCGCTTCTTTTCCTATCGCCGGGCGGTTCACCGGAAGGAGAAGGATTACGGCCGCCAGATATCGACGATCATGCTGCGCCCCGCCGATTAGGCGGCAAACGGTCGAATTCCCCCGAATCGCGGTAAGATTCCAACCGTATCGGAGAAATGTGCCGCCCCCTGGAAGACAGGGCGATGCCCGGCACATTCAGGGGGACGACCGGCGTGGCCGTATCGGCAGCAAGCAAAGGCAGGATCGGCAAGGGCCGCCGCAAGCGGCACCGGCACAATTCGCCCGCCACCCGCCGGGCCAGCATGGCAAGCGCACTGGCGCTGATGGTCTTTGCCGCCTGTATCGACAATGCCGCCCCGGCAGGGGCTGCCTCCCCCACACCGCCGGACGCCGCCACGGCGCAGACGAAATCATCCGATCCGGTTGAAATCCGCGCCGTGCGCGACACGCCGGAAGCCGCCGCGCAGATATTCAGCGCCCTTCTCGCCAGCCAGGCCCGGCAGGACAAGCTGCCGCTGGTAACCGATGACGCGGCAGCAGGAGGGGACTACACGCTGCGCGGCGCCCTGGGCGCCGGACAGGGGCTGGAAGGCGTTTACCTGATTGCCGTCATCGACCTTCACGGGAAAGGCGATATCCGGCTCCACCGCGTGGTGACCGAAGCCCGCGCCACCGGACAGGCGACCGTGACACCCGCCACGCAGGGCGGAGACGGCGCAGGATCCCCCGGCCCCAATGTCTGGCAGCGGGTCCGGCAGGAAGATATGGAACGGCTGGCGAGCGAAAGCATGGCCCGGCTGTCGCATTGGTATGAGGCGAACGAGGGGACCCCGGCGCCCGCCGCCGCCAGCATGGTGGCCATGAACGCCC
>CAYSVF010000564.1:0-1972 GCA_964434415.1 uncultured Parvibaculum sp. | reverse complement strand
AAGCTATCCGTGCCTCGTGGCTGCTTGTGCACCCGAAGCCTCCGCAAACTTGCTCGCCATCGAACTCCCGCGAGCGTCGTGAAACAGCACGGCACTGTGACCTTCCCAAGGGGATCGAGCTCCCAAAAAAACGGGCAGAATCACGCCATGGCCCAAACGCGCAGCACGCGCTCGACCCGCAACGAGGGAGCTACAGGCGCCCGCCTCCGAATCGCCACGAGGAGGCGCGAAGGACCGATCATCCACCACCGACAAGCGCATCGATTTCTTGCTGAATCTCATCGACGCGCTGTTGAAAACCCATGCTCGATCGTTCCCCGCTCCGGTTCGAGAGGACGGCGAGCAACTCGGAGATGCGACGCAACAAATCCAGTGTCTCTACATTGACCCGGTGTCGTGCGGACCACTCAGAAAAGGCCCGAGTCGCGACTGCCCGCAACTGCGGTTCACCGAACCTCTCGTTCACCCACCGCAGTACGACACGCTCAAACTCGACCTTCATTCTGAACTGTTGCACCTGCCTACCTTCCTCTCGATGGCTCGGAGCCACGCGTCTAGCGCCGACCGTTTCCGCAGGACGAACTCGCCGTCGGAGAAGCGCTTCTCGCTCTCTGGATCCCGAATGCACCCTCGCCGGCAGTCCATTAGGTGATCGTACTCCGCCTTCGTCAGCGGGAAGTCCGTTGAGGTCGAAATCCGCAACGGCGCGTGCTTGCTGAAACAAAACTCTCCCAATATGCTGGATGCAGCCATCGCCGTGTCGCGAAGGGCGACGTATAGCATTCCGCGTTCATAGATCCAGGATGGGGTTTCGGCGGCCAGTTCGTCCATTGCTGTCAATGCGATCTCGCGCAGAGCGCGAATCTCCGAGACTGCATTCGGGTAGTATGGTGCCGGCTTACCAAATCCATCCAGGATGTCCGGTCCTTCCGCTGGGTAGAGGAGCTTTGAACCAAGGTAAAGGTGCCAGGCGAACAAAGTGCCGCGCGCAAAGATCTCGCGGAGTTGTCCAAGTGAATAAACGGACCATTCAGGAGGATAACAGGCGGCGTCGGGCGCTTCCGCCAGGACAAGAACGTCGACGTCGGACCCGGAATCAACTTCTCCGGCTAGGATGGACCCGAAGACGTAGATCCACTTCATGGACTATCTCCTCGACAAGCGCTTCACCGCGATCGCTGTAAATGCACCCAGCAGCAGATAGCGAAAGAAGGCGGCAAAGGTGGCGACCCACGCCGGTACGCCATCAATCGCCACGCCGAAGAACACGGGCACAGCCCCGGTCACTGCAGTCAATGCGTCAACCGCGGTAAGCATCGCGAGAAAGACAAGGGAGTTAACGATCAGAATCGTCCTACCAAGCTTCCGAATCGACTCGCCATTTCCCCAAACGAAGTCGAGTAGCCAGAATGTAGCATAGCGCCAGATGGCCCGCGCTCGTTCCCACCAGGCTTTGTGTTTCTCTCGATAGTATGCCTCACGACTCCACGCGGCTTTGTAGTAGTGGATCTTGGTGGCCTCTAGCTCGACCGCTATCGCCTTGTTGACGGCCTCGGAGTCCCCTACCTGGCCGAAATTGTTCCTCAAGACCCGTGCGAGGAGCATCGCCTGGTTCTCATAGCCGGGCAGATTCTGGTCGAGCAGAGAGTCCGTAACGAGAGTGTTGCCAAATCTCGCGTATTCAAACTTCGAGCCCGGAAACTCCGAATTTCTGAGATTGCAATCGACGAATCGACAGCCCGTGAAATCGCACCTCTTGAAAGTGCAGCTCCGAAAGTAGCAGTCGTCAAATCGGCAGTATTTGAACGACACCTCCTCGAAGACCAGGTCTTTTCCAGAGGTCCTTCGGAAGATCGCGAAGTCAAAGCTACGGCTTTCGACCTTCGGTCCCACGAACTCATGGTCCTCGTAGTACTGTGGCTTCGGCCTGCGTGGTTTAGGACACAGCACCGGGTCGTCGGGTTGGCCGGGT
>CAYSVF010000563.1:0-1976 GCA_964434415.1 uncultured Parvibaculum sp. | reverse complement strand
GGACACCGCCTGCGGCACCTGCTCATAGTGATCGAACTGCATGGTGTACTGGGCGCGACCCTGGCTCATCGAGCGCAGCGTGCCCACATAACCGAACATGTTCGCGAGCGGCACCATGGCGTGGATCACCTGGGCAATGCCCCGCTGCTCCGTACCCTGGATCTGTCCGCGGCGGCTGTTCAGGTCGCCGATGACGTCACCCATATATTCTTCCGGCGTCACCACCTCGACGGCCATGACAGGCTCGAGGAGCTTCACACCGGCCTTCGGTGCGGCCTCGCGGAACGCGGCACGCGCCGCGATTTCGAAGGCCATCACGCTGGAGTCCACATCGTGGTAGGCGCCGTCGATCAGGGTGGCCTTGAAGTCGATCATCGGGAAGCCGGCCAGCGGACCGCTGTCCTTGACGCTCTCGATGCCCTTCTGAACACCCGGAATATATTCGCGCGGCACGGAACCACCGACGATCTTGCTTTCGAAGACAAAACCTTCGCCCTGCTCCGTCGGTTCGAAAACGAGCTTCACGCGGGCGAACTGACCGGAACCGCCGGTCTGCTTCTTATGCGTGTAGTCGATTTCGGCAAGCTGCGTGATCGTTTCGCGATACGCCACCTGCGGCGCACCGATATTCGCTTCGACCTTGAACTCGCGCTTCATGCGATCGACGATGATGTCGAGATGAAGCTCGCCCATGCCGGCGATGATCGTCTGACCGGATTCTTCGTCCGACTTCACGCGGAAGGACGGATCCTCGGCCGCGAGACGCTGCAGCGCCAGACCCATCTTTTCCTGGTCCGCTTTGGACTTCGGCTCGACCGCGATCTCGATCACGGGCTCGGGGAATTCCATGCGCTCAAGAATGACCGGCTTCAGCGGGTCGCAAAGCGTATCGCCCGTCGTCGTTTCCTTCAGGCCCGCAATGGCGACAATGTCGCCCGCATAGGCCACCGTGATGTCTTCACGGCTGTTGGAATGCATCTGCATCATACGACCGACACGCTCGCGCTTGTCCTTGACCGTGTTGAGCAGGGAAACACCCTTTTCGAGCACGCCCGAGTAAATGCGGCAGAAAGTCAGCGAACCGACGAAGGGGTCGTTCGCGATCTTGAAGGCCAGCAGCGAAAGCGGCTCTTCGTCGCCCGACTTGCGGATGATTTCGCCATCGGTCTTCGGATCGATGCCTTTGATCGCCGCCACTTCGACCGGGCTCGGGAGATAATCCACCACCGCGTCGAGAAGGGGCTGCACGCCCTTGTTCTTGAACGCCGTACCGCAGAGAACCGGAACGAATTCGTTCGCGATCGTACCCTTGCGGATCAGCTTCTTGATCGTGTCGATGTCGGGCTCGTTGCCTTCGAGATAGGCCTCCATCGCGGCCTCGTCCTGCTCGACGGCATTCTCGATCATGTAGTCGCGATATTCCTGCGCCCTGTCGACAAGGTCGGCGGGAATTTCTTCTTCGTGGAACTCGGCACCAAGGCCTTCTTCGTCCCAGATGATCGCCTTCATGTGAAGAAGGTCGATCACGCCGCGGAAGTCGCTTTCGGCGCCGACCGGCAGCTGCATGCATACCGGCTTCGCACCCAGACGGGTCTTCATCATCTCGACGCAGCGATAGAAATCGGCGCCGGTCTTGTCCATCTTGTTCACGAAGAACATGCGCGGCACGTGATACTTGTCAGCCTGGCGCCACACGGTCTCGGTCTGCGGCTCCACACCGGCATTGGCATCGAGCAGCGCCACCGCGCCGTCGAGCACGCGAAGCGAACGCTCCACCTCAATGGTGAAGTCCACGTGGCCGGGCGTGTCGATGATGTTCAGACGCTTGTCTTTCCAGAAGCAGGTCGTCGCAGCGGACGTGATCGTGATGCCACGCTCCTGCTCCTGCTCCATCCAGTCCATCGTCGCCGCGCCATCATGCACTTCGCCGATCTTGTGGCTGCGGCCGGTGTAGAAAAGGATGCGCTCGGTCGTCG
>CAYSVF010000562.1:0-1976 GCA_964434415.1 uncultured Parvibaculum sp. | reverse complement strand
GCCGGGCACGTGGTCGGCCAGGACGCCGCGGAAGGACGGCCGCGATTTCAGCTTCACATACCATTCCTTGGCCGCCGGATACTGGTTCCAGGGCACGTCGCCGACATAGTCGAGGCAGGAAAGATGCGCACTCGCGGTGAGGTCGGCAAGGGTGAGTTCCTCGCCTGCCAGCCAGTTCCGCTCTTCCATCAGATAGCTGATGTAATCGAGGTGGTAGCGCAGATTGTGGAGCGCGGCGCGGACCACGGCCATTTCCGGCCCGCCGCCGCCCTGGCTTGCATGCAGGTAACGCTTGGTCACCTTTTCAAAGAGCAGGCCTTCGCTGACTTCGGCGGCAAATTTCCGGTCGAACCAGTCCACGATGCGGCGCGCTTCGGCGCGCGCCTTGGCATCGCCCGGCAAAAGCGGGGCGTCGGTGTAGGTCTCTTCCAGATATTCGGCAATCGCCATGACGCCGGCGAGCGGCTCGCCATCCTCCTCCAGCAGCACGGGGACTTCGCCCGCCGGGTTGAGGGCGAGGAAATCGAGACGCCGCTCCCAGTCCTTCTCCTCGACCAGCTCGAAGGCAATGTCCTTTTCCGCCATCAGAAGGCGCAAGGTCCGGCAGGCCGGAGAAATAGGCATGTGAAAGAGGGTGCGCATATCGGCAATCTGGCGGTAGGGGGAACGCCGCATGGCTAGGATGCGACAGGTGAATCACAGCGCTTCATTACTATCGCGCAAACACCGCCGCCGTTAAGCGAAATCGCCCATATGCCGTTTCAGCCGGCATTCCCGCCGGAGATGTCGGCGGAAAGCTCGTCGAGAATCGGGCAATCGGGCCGCTCGTCGCCATGGCATTTGCGGGCGAGCCTGTCGAGCGTCGCCCGCATGGACCGGAGTTCGCCGATCTTGCGGTCGATCTCCGAAATATGATCCTGCGCGATCTGCTTGACGTCGGCGCTGTTGCGGTCGCGGTCATTGTAGAGCGCCAGCAAGTCGCGGCATTGCGCAACGGTGAAGCCGAGCCCGCGTGCATGGGCGATGAAGCGCAGCATATGGACATCGTCCTGCGAATAATCGCGATAACCGTTCGCACCGCGCCGCGGCGCGTCGATGAGCGAGATATCCTCGTAATACCGGATCGTCTTGGCGGGAACGCCCGATCTGGTCGCTGCTTCGCCGATATTCATCCCGGCTCCTTCGCGATAGGCGGCATTCGCCCGATCAATCCGCCCGGTTTTCGGCCCCCGTTACCCTCGGCCCATCTTGCGCTCAGCTCGTCTTGTACTGGGCGTACTGGCCCTGACGGTTGAAACGGAAGAGATAGGTTTCGAGAATCGCTTCCGCCATGACCGGCTTGATGCCCAGGCCTTCCAGCGTGCGGCCTTCATTCGCCGCTTCCTCGCTCACCACATTGTCGTGACGCAGAAGGCGGACCTGATCGACGGTGAGCGGCGCACCGGGCAAAAGCTGGGCGAACCATCCGATGAAGCTCGCGAGCGGAAAGGGCAGCGGCAGCAGGATGCGCTTGCGGCCGATTTCGCGCAGCGTCAGCTCCATCAGCTCTTTGAAGCTGCGCACATCCGGGCCGCCCAGCTCATAGGTCTTGCCTGCCGTATCCGGGCGCTCCAGAACACGGACCACGGCTTCGGCCACATCCTTCACATAAACCGGCTGGAACTTCGTCTTGCCGCCGCCGATGAGCGGCAGGGCGGGCGAGACAAGCGACATCGCGGCGAAGCGGTTGAAAAAGCCGTCCTGCGGACCGAAGACGATGGAAGGACGCAGGATGACCGCCTCGGGCAGCGTCTTGCGCAGGGCGTCTTCGGCTTCCGCCTTGCTGCGGGCATAGCCGGATGCGCTCTCGGGATCGGCACCCAGCGCGGACATCTGCACGAAGACGGAAATTCCCGCCGCCTTCGCTTCGCGCGCCACGCGGGCCGCGCCCTCGGCCTGGACGGCCTGGAAGGTCTGCTTGCCGCTTTCCGCGAGAA
>CAYSVF010000561.1:0-1977 GCA_964434415.1 uncultured Parvibaculum sp. | reverse complement strand
ATGTTGAAACGCGCCGGAGTTTTTGATTTTCGCGCTTCTTGTCCGAAAACCGGTTCCCGCTTTTCGGAAAGCGCTTGGCTATTCGATGCCGAGTACGTCGGCCATGTCGTAAAGGCCGGGCTTGCGGCCCTGCGCCCATTGCGCGGCCTTGACCGCGCCGCGCGCGAAGATACCGCGATCTTCCGCGATATGCCCGAGCACGAGGCGCTCATGCGCACCGGCAAAGATCGCCTGATGTTCGCCGACCACCGAGCCGCCCCGGAGCGCGGCAAAGCCGATCGCGCCTTGCTTGCGTTCGCCGGTGATGCCGTCGCGTCCGCTCTCGAAATTGTCCTTGAGCGAAATGTTGCGCCCTTCCGCGGCCGCCTCGCCCAGCATCAGCGCCGTGCCGGAGGGTGCATCGACCTTGTGGCGATGGTGCATTTCGACGATCTCGATATCCCATGCGGGGTCGAGCGCCCGCGCGGCCTGGCGCACCAGCGCGGCGAGCAGATTGACGCCAAGGCTCATATTGCCGGCCTTCACGATGACGGCGCTCTTCGCGGCGTCCGCGATTTTCGCCTCGTCCTCCTCGCTGAACCCTGTGGTTGCGATCACATGCACCTTGCCCGTCTTCGCCGCTTCCTGCGCGAAGGCGACGCTCGCCGCGGGCCGCGTGAAATCGATGACGGCGTCGCAATCGGCGATCGCGGCCGCGGCATCGCTGGTGGCTGTGAGGTCCAGCTTGTAGGCAAGCCCGGCCAGCTCGCCGAGATCGGTGCCCAAATGCGGCGAGCCTTCCGCCTCGATGCCGGCCCCGATGGCGACGCCCGGCATCTCATGCACGACCTTGAGGATCGTGCGCCCCATGCGTCCGGCGGCGCCGGTCACGGCTATCTTCAGGTTCTGGGTCATGGTCCCGGCTTACCTTTCTGGGCCTCTGTCCTTTGCCGGGGATATAGCAGGCGCGGCGGACGGGGCCAAGCTGCCGCCCTCACCCTCTGAAGATGAAGAACGCCCCTGCCGCGATGAGCCCAAAGCCCACCGCCATATTCCATGTCGGCGCCTGCCCCAGATAGAAGATCGAGAACAGCGCAAAGACGCTGAGGGCGATCACCTCCTGAATGGTCTTGAGCTGGACGGCAGAATAGACGCTGTAGCCCATCCGGTTGGCAGGTACGGCCAGCGAATATTCGATGAAGGCGAGGCTCCAGCTCACCAATATGACGATCAAAAGCGGCATGGAGCGGAACTTCAGGTGCCAGTACCAGGCGGTCGTCATGAAGACGTTGGAGAAGACGAGAAGGGCAATCGGCAGGAGATAGGGGCGCATTGGCGAAATCCGAAAGGGTGACGGCGGATTCTGTCTTTTCGCGCCGCGCCGCACAACGTCATCGCGGCCTTTTGCCCAGATTGCCGAAAAATCTCAGCAGGTACCCGTCCGGGTCTGCGACGACGAATTGAAGATTTCCGGCCTCCTGCTCTCCCTGCCGATACCAGCGCTCTTCCAGCGGGACAGGGATAGAGAGGTCGGACGCCTGAGCATTGTCATACAGCGCTTGAACGTCCGGCACCTCGATCTGGAGGTTCATGCCCCGCCCGAAGGGGAACTCCATTGCAGCGCTGTGGAAGCTGCGCCCCGGTCCGGTCAGTTCTTCAAGCATGAGATGGGCCTTGCCGAGGGCGAGATAGGCGAAGCGTTCTTCGGGGCGAGAGTAGAGGATCTTGAAGGTGAACACTTTAGTGTAGACCTTCAGCGAGGCCTCCAGATCGGTCACATCAAGTTCGGGCACAATCGCAGGCGTTTCGACGGACATGTTCTCACCCGGCAGGCGACGTAACGAAAAAGGCCCCGCCGAAGCGGGGCCTCTTATCCTGAACCGGATCGGTCAGTTCTGGAAGCTGTCCCAGAAATCCTTCACCTTGGCGACGAAGCCGGTGCTTTCGGGATTGTTGGCGTCGCTGGCGAGGACGCGATCGAAGTCTGCGATCGCGGCG
>CAYSVF010000560.1:0-1982 GCA_964434415.1 uncultured Parvibaculum sp. | reverse complement strand
TCTTTCACATCAAGCAGGCAGCCGGGCCGGATGGCCGGACCGGAAAATGGGATCGTGCGATTTACGGGGTCCGCTATCGCGTGCCCGTCGCAGTTCCTCGTACCGGAGACAGGCGGTTTTCGCGTTTTACGGTAAAATGGAATTCACCAACGAATTCAATATGATAAATCAGGTTTCCGACCGCGAAACCGCCTCTCCGGCAGTCGTCCGCCTACCGACGACCAGCGTCGTTTCGGCCACGGAAAAATCGGTATTCGGAGCAAGGGAAAGCCAGCATTTTGACATTTGAATTGTCACATAATCCAAGCCTGTCCCGCACGATATCCACAGTTATCCACGGAGTTATCCTCACCCCATGACCAGTTTCTCGCCGCGTGAAATCGTTTCGGAACTCGACCGCTACATCATCGGTCAGCAGGACGCGAAGCGCGCCGTGGCCATCGCCTTGCGCAATCGCTGGCGCCGCCAGCAATTGCCCGACGCGATGCGCGAAGAGGTGCTGCCCAAGAACATCCTGATGATCGGGCCCACCGGCGTGGGCAAGACCGAGATTTCCCGCCGCCTCGCCAAGCTCGCCGAGGCGCCCTTCATCAAGATCGAGGCGACCAAATTCACCGAGGTCGGCTATGTGGGCCGGGACGTGGAGCAGATCATCCGCGACCTTGTGGAAATCGCCATCGGCATCGTGCGCGACAGGAAGCGCCGCGACGTGCAGGCCAAGGCCCATATCGCCGCCGAGGAGCGGGTGCTCACCGCGCTGGTGGGCGAAAATGCGAGCGAAGGCACGCGGGAAAATTTCCGCGCCAAGCTGCGCAGCGGCGAACTGGACGACAAGGAAATCGAGGTCGAGGTGTCGGATTCCAGCTCCGGCATGCCTTTCATGGATATGCCGGGCATGCCCGGCAGCCAGGTCAGCATGATCAATCTCTCCGACATTATGGGCAAGGCGTTCGGCGGCCGGACCAAGACCCGCCGCATGAGCGTCAAGGAAAGCCATGACGTGCTGATCGCGGAGGAATCCGACAAGCTGCTCGATCAGGAGCAGCTCACGCAGGACGCCATCGAGCTCGTCGAACAGCACGGCATCGTCTTCCTGGACGAGGTGGACAAGATCTGCGCAAAATCCGAGCGGTCCGGCGATGTGAGCCGGGAAGGGGTGCAGCGCGACCTGCTGCCGCTTATCGAAGGCACCACGGTTTCCACCAAGCATGGCGCGGTCAAGACCGACCACATCCTCTTCATCGCCTCCGGCGCCTTCCACATCTCCAAGCCCGCCGACCTGCTGCCCGAGCTTCAGGGCCGTCTGCCCATCCGGGTAGAGCTGCAGGCGCTGACGCGGGAGGATTTCAAGCGCATCCTGACCGAGCCGGAAGCGAGCCTCATCAAGCAATATGTGGCGCTGATGCAGACCGAAGAGGTGACGCTCGACTTCACCGAGGAGGGGATCGACGCGCTCGCCGACATCGCGGTGTCGGTCAATTCAACGGTGGAGAATATCGGCGCGCGGCGGCTTCACACGGTGATGGAGCGGGTGCTGGAGGAAATCAGCTATGCCGCATCGGACCGCTACGGCCAGACGGTGACGATCGACGGGGCCTATGTGCATGAGCATATCGGCGATCTGTCGAAGAACGCGGATCTCTCGAAATTCATTCTGTGAGGGGCGCCAGACAGGTTGGACTTGTCATGCCCGGACTTGATCCGGGCATCCAGCCTGAGCCTGCGGCGCATATTGCGCTGGATTGCCGGGTCAGGCCCGGCAATGACAAGAAGGGCCTAATTCTTACTTCCCGCCGCGCCTGTTTCGCTTCTTGAGAATCTTCGAAATCTCCCCGATTTCGCTCGTGGAGAGTCTGGCGATCTCTTCGGCAAGCCGGTTGGCCATTTCGGTCGCGGCAGGGTCGAGGCCCGAGGTGTCGATCGTCACTTTGGGGTGGGAGAGATGCGCCAGCCGCTCCAGCTCCTCCGCCTCGTCCCAGATG
>CAYSVF010000559.1:0-1984 GCA_964434415.1 uncultured Parvibaculum sp. | reverse complement strand
CGGAGAACCCGTCTTTCGAACTGAATGCCGCGCTTCTTTCCCGTGCGCAGGTGCTGGTGCTGAACCGGCTCGACGATGCCGCACTGGAGGAACTGCTGGCGCGGGCCGAGGCGCATAAGGGCCGCCCGCTGCCACTGACCGACGAGGCGCGGGCGAGCCTTCGCGCCATGGCCGATGGCGACGGGCGCTATGCGCTGAACCTCGCCGAAGAGGTTTATGCGCTGGCGCCGGATGAGCCGTTCGAGACCGCCGATCTGATTGCCGCCATTCAGCGGCGGGCGCCGCTTTACGACAAGGGCCGGGAGGGGCACTACAACCTCGTCTCCGCTCTCCACAAATCCATTCGCGGCTCCGATTGCGATGCGGCGCTTTATTGGTTGGCGCGCATGCTTGTCGGCGGTGAAGATCCGCTCTTCATCGCCAGGCGGCTGGTGCGCGCTGCGATCGAGGATATCGGTCTGGCCGACCCGCAAGCGGTGCACCAGGCGCTGGCGGCCAAGGAGGTTTTCGACTTTCTGGGCTCGCCGGAGGGCGATCTGGCACTGGCTCAGGCGACGATCTATCTCGCCACGGCGCCGAAATCGAATGCGGGGTACAAGGCCTTCGGTGCCTCGAAGCGCGCGGCCAGGGAGACGGGCTCCGTCTCGCCACCCGCCCATATCCTCAATGCGCCGACGCGGCTGATGGAAGATCTCGGCTATGGCGCGGGCTATGAATACGACCATGACGCGCCGAACGCTTTTTCGGGACAGGATTATTTCCCCGAGGAGATGACGCGCCAGAAATACTATTCGCCGGTGGATCGCGGTTTCGAACGCGAGATCGCGAAGCGGTTGGCCTATTGGCAGAAACTCAGACAGGAGAAGGGTCAGTGAACGGACTTTTCGCAGTGGCAATTGGCGGCGCGGTCGGAGCGAGTGGGCGCTATCTTTTCAGTGCGCAGATGCTGCATTGGTTCGGCCCGCATTTCCCTTGGGGGACGTTCGGCGTGAACCTGCTCGGGTCCTTCGTGATGGGCCTCATCGCCGAGGGTCTTGCGCTGAAGTTCCATGTGTCTCCTGAAATGCGCAGCTTTCTGATGACCGGCGTGCTGGGCGGCTTCACCACCTTTTCCGCTTTCTCCCTCGATGCGGCCAACATGATGCAGCGCGGCGATGGATGGCTGTCGGCACTCTATGTCGGCGGGTCGGTCGTGGGGGCGATTGCGGCGCTCTTTGCTGGGCTCTATTTCGCACGATTGGTTTTTGTATGAACGCTGTCGAACAGATCGAGGTTTCGCAAGCCGAAGACGGAACACGCCTTGACCGCTGGTTCAAGCGCCGTTACCCGGCGTTGACGCATGGCCGTCTCGAAAAGCTTCTGCGCACCGGGCAGGTCCGTGTGGACGGCGCGCGGGCCAAGGCCAATCTGCGGCTCGAAGCCGGGCAGACCGTGCGTGTGCCCCCGATGGGGGGCGATGTCGAAAAGCCCGCCCCGAAGAAGGAGCAGAAACTTTCCGACGAGGATGCCGACTTCGTTCGTTCGCTTGTCATCTATCGCGACGACGATGTGATTGCGATCAACAAGCCGGCGGGACTTGCGGTTCAGGGCGGAACGAAGACCGAGCGTCATCTGGACGGGATGCTCGATGCGCTTACATTCGATGCGAGCGAACGACCCAAACTCGTGCACCGGCTGGACCGCGATACGTCCGGCGTTCTCGTTCTGGCGCGCAATACCAGAGCCGCGACGGAGCTTGCCCGGGCCTTCAAGCAGAAGGATGCCCGCAAGGTTTACTGGGCGCTGGTCGTCGGCGTGCCGATGCCGCATCGCGGGACCATCAAGCTTGCCTTGTCCAAGCAGGGCGGGCCGCGGGCGGAGCGCGTGTTCCCCGCCGCCAAAGGCGATCCCGATGGCAAATATGCCGAGACGCATTATGCGGTCGTCGCCACGGCGTCCTACAAACTTGCCTGGGTGGCTTTCATGCCGATGACAGGACGTACTC
>CAYSVF010000558.1:0-1992 GCA_964434415.1 uncultured Parvibaculum sp. | reverse complement strand
TCCTGCTCGTCCACGCCGATACGGCACTTCACCGTGACGGGGACGGAGACGACTTTTTCCATCGCTTCCACGCAACGGGCGACGAGATCGGGTTCCTGCATCAGGCAGGCCCCGAAGCGGCCCGACTGCACGCGGTCGGACGGGCATCCCACATTGAGGTTGATCTCGTCATAGCCGAAGCCCTTCGCGATGCGGGCGGCCTCCGCCAGGTCTTGCGGGTCGGAGCCGCCGAGTTGGACGGCCACGGGATGCTCCGCGTCGTCAAATCCGAGCAGGCGCCGGCGGTCGCCGTGAATGACGGCGCCGGTCGTGACCATCTCCGTATAGAGCAGCGCATGGCGCGTGATGAGGCGCAGGAAGAACCGGTCGTGCCGGTCCGTCCAGTCCATCATCGGGGCCACGCTGATCAGCCGCTCGGGCATTCGCTCGTCCGTGAATTCAAAAGCTCGTCCAATAGCTTGCCCTAGGTAGCCCCTGGCCGAACGGGACGCAAGGTAGGCGCGCGCACCGATTGCAGGACGAGAACGCCTTCCAAACGGCCGTTCGGCAGGAAAAATGCGGCGAAAGCTGACTGACGGTCATCGCTTTTGGGGGTATCTGGATCACGCGGAGCAAGGCCGCGGGAGGAGACCATAGCCATGACTCACGACGAAAACTGCGCCTGCGGCGGTCGGATCGACGTTCACGCGCACTTCCTGCCTGAATGCTATAGGCAGGCATTGGCGAGCGCGGGGACGACGCATCTCGACGGCGGCATGCCGGTGCCGCAATGGAGCGAGGCGGAAGCGCTGGCCGTGATGGACCGGCAGGGCATCGCGACGGCGATGATCTCGCTCTCCTCGCCCTCCACCCATTTCCTTCCCGAGGGAGAACGGACCGGTCTCTGCCGGGAGGTGAATGAGGAAGGCGCCGCACTTCTCCGCAACCATCCGGACCGCTTCGGCTTCTTTGCCAGCCTGCCCATGCCGGATGTGGCGACCTCTCTGAAGGAAATCGACTACGCCTTCGAGACGCTCGGCGTGGACGGGATCATTCTCGAAACGAACATCAACGGCGAGTATCTCGGCTCGTCACGCTTTGCGCCGATCTTCGACGAACTCAACCGGCGCGAGGCTACGCTCTTCCTGCATCCGACAAGCCCGGCCTGTTTCGAAAAGCTAGGGCTTGGGCGGCCGGCGCCGCTGCTCGAATTTCCGCTCGACACAACGCGCGCGATCGTGGACCTGCTCTATTCCCGCACGCTTCAGATGCGACCCAACATCAAGGTGATTGTGCCGCATGGCGGCGCGGCCCTGCCTTCGCTCATCGCGCGGATTGCGATTTTCGCGAATGTGCCCTTCATCGAACCGCGACCTCTCAACGAGGAAGAAGTCTTCGAAACGCTGAAAACGCTCTACTACGATGTCGCGCTGTCGGCGCATCCCGTGCCCTTTGAGGGACTCAGGCGGATCGCACCGGTGACGCAGATCCTGTTCGGGAGCGACTGGCCCTTCACGCCGGAATTCGGCGTCGAACGAAACATCTCGATGCTCGATGCGATGCCGGGCCTGAGTGAAAGCGATGCGCGGGCGATTGCCCGGGAAAATGCCGAACGCATCTTCCCGCGCCTGATGCGGAAAAGCTGACGGTCAGCTGTTCGGGCCGGCGCCGCTCACCCGCCAGACGGTGTTGCCGACATCGTCCGTCACCAGAAGGTCGCCTGCCCCGTCGACAAGCACATCGACCGGACGCCCCTGCGCCTCGTCATCCTTGTTGAGGAAGCCCGTCAGCACGTCTTTGGGGTTGCCGGACGGCATCCCGTTTTCGAACGGCACGTAGATGACCTTGTAGCCGCTCTTGGGACGGCGGTTCCATGAGCCGTGCTGGCCGACAAAGAGGCCATGGTTCCAGCCATCGGGCAGCTTCGCATCATATGAAAAGGCGATACCGAGCGAGGCCGTGTGCGGACCCAGCGCATAGTCCGGCACGATGGCTTTTGCCACGAGGTCCGGC
>CAYSVF010000557.1:0-2000 GCA_964434415.1 uncultured Parvibaculum sp. | reverse complement strand
GGCGTCACGTCGACGGTGAAGGCGAGGCCCTTCTTTTCGGTGCCGTCGACGCGGATGACGGCGGCATCGCCACCCGGGCCCACCGAGGTGTTGCCTTGAATGAGGTGGTCGTATTGCTCCCAGACCCAGCGGCGTGAGCACATGTCGGGCAGGGCGAGCATTTTTTCGAGGGCCTTGCCGATGTCGTTTGGGGCGGGGATGTCTGCGGGGTCGAGGGCGGGGGGCTTCGGCGCGGCCTCCCAGGGACGATCATATTCCGGGGCTTCGTCGCCCAGTTCCTTGATCGGCAGGTCGGCCATGACATCGCCATGCTGGTGCACGCGGAAGCGCAGATCGTCGGTCGTGGTGCCGACAATGGCGAAATCGAGATCCCATTTGCGGAAGATGGCTTTCGCTTCTTCTTCCAGCGCGGGGTCGAGCACCATGAGCATGCGCTCCTGGCTTTCCGACAGCATCATTTCATAGGCCGTCATGCCTTCTTCGCGGCAGGGCACGGCATCGAGGTTGAGGTCCACGCCGAGATTACCCTTGGCGCCCATTTCGACCGCCGAGCAGGTGAGGCCCGCGGCGCCCATATCCTGAATGGCGATGACGGCGCCGGACGCCATCAGTTCCAGGCAGGCTTCGAGCAGCAGCTTTTCGGAGAAGGGGTCGCCGATCTGGACGGTGGGACGCTTTTCCTCCGTATCCTGATCGAACTCGGCAGACGCCATGGTCGCGCCGTGAATACCGTCGCGGCCCGTCTTGGAACCGAGATAGACGATGGGGAGCCCCACGCCCTTGGCTTCGGAATAGAAAATCTTGTCGGCGTCCGCGAGGCCCGCCGCAAAGGCGTTCACAAGGCAGTTGCCGTTATAGGACGGGTCGAAATTCACTTCGCCGCCGACGGTCGGCACGCCGAAGGAATTGCCGTAGCCGCCGATGCCCGCGACGACGCCGGAGACGACATGGCGGGTGCGGGGGTGGTCCGGCTCGCCGAAGCGCAGCGCGTTCAGCGCTGCGACGGGGCGTGCACCCATGGTGAAGACGTCGCGCAAGATGCCGCCCACGCCCGTCGCCGCACCCTGATGCGGCTCGATGTAGGAGGGGTGGTTGTGGCTTTCCATCTTGAAGATGACGGCCTGACCGTCGCCGATATCGACGACGCCCGCATTCTCGCCCGGGCCGCAAATGACGCGCTCGCCGGTGGTGGGGAGCGTGCGCAGCCATTTCTTGGAAGATTTGTAGGAGCAGTGCTCGTTCCACATGGCGGAGAATATGCCGAGCTCGGTGAGCGTCGGTTCGCGGCCGATGAGGTCCAGTATGCGCTGATACTCGTCCGGCTTCAGGCCGTGTTCGGCGATGAGCTCCGGCGTGATTTCGATATCGTTACGGATCACGCCACAGCCTCCAGCACGCTTTCAAACAGAGCCCGGCCATCGGTGCAGCCGTTCAGCTCTTCGATCATGTTTTCCGGGTGAGGCATCATGCCGAACACATTGCCGCGTTCGTTGAGGATGCCTGCGATGTCGTTGATGGAGCCGTTGGGATTGTCGCCCTTCGCATAGCGCAGGCCCACGCGGCCTTCGCCTTCCAGACGCTCGATCGTGGCTTCATCGGCAAAGTAATTGCCCTCGCCATGGGCGACGGGGCAGCGCCAGAGCTGGCCCTGCGCATATTTGCGGGTGAAGTCGGTATCCGCATTGGCGGTTTCGAGCATCACTTCGCGGCAGACGAATTTGAGATCGGCATTGCGCATCAGCACGCCGGGCAGGAGCCCCGTCTCGCAGAGGATCTGGAAGCCGTTGCAGACGCCCAGCACACGCACACCGCGCTCGGCGGCCTTTGTGACGGCGGGCATCATATGCGCGCGGGCGGCGATGGCGCCGGTGCGCAGATAGTCGCCATAGGAAAAGCCGCCGGGGACCACGATCAGGTCCACATCCGGCAGCTCGCTATCGGCATGCCAGACCGCGGCGGGACGCGTGCCGGAAATCTTTTCCAGCGCATTCAGCATGTCG
>CAYSVF010000556.1:0-2006 GCA_964434415.1 uncultured Parvibaculum sp. | reverse complement strand
ATCCTGGTCCGTCTGGTCCGGCCGCAATTCGGCCGACGGCGCCTTGTCGATGATGTTTTGCGGGATCACTTCTCCGGAAGGACCGAGCGCGCCGGGCGGCACATTGTCGTTGCGCCAGCGTGACAATTCGTAGACCTGCATCTTGTAGAGGTCCTTGATCGGATTGAAGCCGCCATTCATGTCGCCATAGAGCGTCGCGTAGCCGACCGACATTTCAGACTTATTGCCCGTCGTGACGACCATGGACCCAAACTTGTTGGATAGCGCCATGAGAATGGTGCCGCGCGTGCGGCTTTGAAGGTTTTCTTCGGTCACGCCTTCGGCGGTGCCCTCGAAAAGCTCGGCTAGAGCATGGGAGAACCCCTCAACAGGCTCGTGGATCGGCACGATGTCGTAGCGGCAGCCGAGCGCGCGCGCGCAGTCCTTGGCGTCTTTCAGTGAGTCGTCCGACGTGTACCGATAGGGCATCATCACCGTTCGCACGCGCTCTTCGCCGAGCGCGTCGACCGCAAGTGCCGTGCAAATCGCAGAATCAATGCCGCCGGACAGCCCCAGAACCACATTCTTGAAGCCGTTCTTGTTCACATAATCGCGCAAGCCGAGCATACAGGCGCGATAATCTGCCTCCTCGCTTTCGGGTATCTTCGACATCGGACCTTCGGTGCAGGTCCAGCCGCTCTCGCCGCGTCTCCAGGTCGTGACGCTGACTGAGTCCTCGAACTGGCTCATCTGGAAGGAGAGTGTCTTGTCGGCGTTGATCGCAAACGACGCGCCATCGAAGATCAGCTCATCCTGACCACCGAGCTGGTTGGCGTAGATCATGGGCAGACCGGTCTCTATGACCTGTCTGATGACAACCTGCTGGCGGACATCGACCTTGCGGCGGTAATAGGGGGAGCCATTTGGCACGAGGAGAATCTCGGCTCCGCTCTCGGCCAGCGTCTCGCAAACGCCTAGCTCGCCCCAGATGTCCTCACAGATCGGAATTCCGATGCGCACGCCTCGAAAATTAACCGGCCCCGGCATGTCTGGTCCGGCCTGAAAGACGCGCTTCTCGTCGAACTCTCCATAGTTCGGCAGATCTATCTTGAAGCGCTCGGCGATGATCTTGCCGTTGTCGGCCACAATGACAGCATTATGGACGCCGCTTTTGCGCTTGAGCGGCGTGCCGATGATGATGCCCGGACCGCCATCGGCTGTGTCAGCTGCGATGTCGCCTGCTGCCTTCTCGCACGCGGACAGGAACGAAGGCTTCAGCACGAGATCTTCAGGCGGATAACCTGCCAGAAAGAGCTCGGTGAACAATACCAGGTCGGCGCCTTGTGCGGCCGCATCCGCGCGCGCCTCACGAGCCTTCACGAGATTGCCGGCTATGTCGCCAACGATCGGATTGAGTTGCGCGATCGCGATGCGAAACGTGTCGGGAGCGGATCTCGTGTTCATGAAAGCGATTTAAACCGCGCGTCCCCGCGCTGCAATGGCGTTCGTCCTGCTATTCGTCGCCTGCATAATGGCGCAATTCCTCAGTGGTGCGATTGGTCCCGATGGACATGGCGAGAATACGCGATATGTGCATTCTCGGCAGCCCGGTCTCGCCTGCCCATATGTTGATCTGCTGCTGGATTTTGCCGAGATCTTTCTTCGACGTGGGGTTTTCCGCAATGTCCAGCCCCGCGTCTCTCATTGCCGCAGCCACATCCGGTGAAACGACAAAGGCGTCCCAGCCAACCCATCGGAGGAAATACTGACCGGTATTGCCGCCGAGCCTGCTTCCCTCCTTGGCGAGCAAGCCCATCAATCCGATCTGATCGTCCGCGGGCCATTCCGCAAGGAAACGCCCGAAGCCGTTTTTGGCTGTCGAGACGCGATCGACGAAAGCGGCATTGTCGCGCACCGAACGAATCTTTTGTGGATTGCGCACGATCTTCTTGTTTGATGCCAGTTCGTGCCAGAAGTCGTCTGGCTGAAACAGTAGCGCCTTGGGTTCGAAGCCGAGAAAAGCCTCC
>CAYSVF010000555.1:0-2013 GCA_964434415.1 uncultured Parvibaculum sp. | reverse complement strand
ACGTGCTCGGCGTCAAGGGTGTCGGGGAGATTGGCGTGACCGGCACGGTCGGCGCAATCGCCAATGCGGTATGGCACGCGACCGGGGTCCGCGTTCGGCGCTTTCCCATCAGGATCGAGGACCTGCTTTGAGGCGATAGCGCGTCAGGCTCTAACGGACCACGCGCGGAGACAGAAACCATCGTGTCTGTCTCCGCCACTCTGAATCTCGATCCGTTTACCGGGCGGCGGGCATCAGTGCTTCGTCCTTCTGGCGCGCCCGCACAGCGGCGGGGCGTGCCATCAGGCGCGCTGTGTAGTCAGCAAACCCCGGCCGGTCGGGCAAGGCGCCCATCATCCTGCCCCAGAGGATTTGCGAGCCGACATAGACATCTGCGGCGCTGAAGGTATCTCCCGTGACATAGTCTCGGCCGTCCGACAGCATCACGGCGAGCGCGTCGGCCACTGCCTCCAGCGAACCATAGCCGGAGCGTCCACGCGCCTGCGGGGTGTCCGGCACATCGAGGCCGAACGAGGAGTTTGTGATCGCCGCCTCGCCCGGCCCGGCAGCGAAAAACATCCAGCGCAGATAGGCCGCGCTCTCCTGGGTGCCGGGTGCCGGTGCGAGCCCCGGTTCAGGGTAGGCAGCGGCCAGATAGGCGCAGCAGGCGGCAGCTTCCGTCACCACGATATCTCCGTGCTTCACCGCCGGAACCTTGCCCATCGGATTGATCGCCAGATAGTCGGGCGATTTCATCTGCGGCCCATAGTCCAGCACGCGCGTCTCATAGGGCTGGCCCAATTCCTCCAGCATCCACCGCACGATACGCCCCCGCGACATCGGGTTTGTGTAGAAGACGATACCGGGCATGGACGAACTCCTTGCGTGCCACTGTCAGGCCCGATTTGCACCGACATCGCAGGCCATGACAAGGCGATTGGGGTTACGACTGGCTTTGGGTGGAATCTTGCCAGACTGCTTGGCGGCGGAAGTGGGAAAGCGGCATTCAGGTAGCCGCAGGAATCGGGTGTCCGGAAGATAGAACTTTCCTTAGCCCATTGATCTCCAATTCAAGGAGAGAACTCGTGGGAATTTTAGAGAATAAAGTTGCGATTATCACCGGTGCGTCTTCTGGCATAGGGCGGGCTGCCGCTTTGCTGTTTAGCGCAGAAGGCGCCAGCGTCGTTCTAAACGCACGAGGCAAATCGTCTTTGCAGAGCGTGGCGAAACGGATTGAGGAAAGTGGTGGACGCGCACATCTGGTTGCCGGAGATGTTGCCTCATCTGGCACCCATGAAGAGCTGGTCGCAGCAGCTATGACGGTTTTCGGTGGGCTTGACGTTGCCTTCAACAATGCCGGGACGGTCGGTGCAATGAAACCTATCGCAGAGATGACGCCTGATGAATGGCATCAAACCATTTCCACAAACCTCACAGCGGCTTTCCTTGGAAGCCGTTTCCAGATACCGGCAATGCTCAAACGCGGTAGCGGCTCGATAATTTTCACCTCAAGCTTCGTTGGAACGAGCGTAGGGCTTCCGGGCATGGGAGCCTACGCGGCAGCCAAGGCTGGATTAATGGGCTTGGTCAAAGCCATTGCTGCGGATTATGGAGCTAAGCAGATCCGTTCAAACGCACTTCTGCCCGGCGGCACGGACACCGGCATGGCCGGCGATCAATCGCAAAAGGAATGGGCCGCAGGTCTCCACGCTATGAAACGCATAGCTCGGCCGGAAGAAATTGCGCAGGCCGCACTCTTCCTCGCAGGCCCGGGATCGAGTTTTGTGACAGGTTCAGCGCTTTTTGCCGATGGAGGAAATTCAGCCGTCAAGTGATGCAGCCTTGCGCCCTGCCCGCCGAGCTGGCGATTGCCAAACCGGCGGGCAGCAGTGTCGATCAGATTTGAGGCTAGTGAAGGATCGTCATGTCGCGCAGCTCGGGATCAATGCCGCTCGCCGCTTCTTCGGCAGCCCCCGTTTCGAGATTCACCTTGTAGAGTTTGCCGCCAGTGGCGAGCCATGCGGTATTCTCGCC
>CAYSVF010000554.1:0-2013 GCA_964434415.1 uncultured Parvibaculum sp. | reverse complement strand
GGTGAACTCGCTCGGTCTCACCGAGCAGCAGCCGGAAAACAACGTCTACCGCATCCTGATCGAGATGCTGGCCGTGACGCTATCGAAGAAAGCCCGCGCGCGCGCCGTGCAGCTTCCCGCCTGGAACGAAGCGCTCGGTCTGCCGCGCCCCTGGGACCAGCAATGGTCGCTGCGTGCACAGCAGATCCTCGCCTATGAGACCGACCTTCTGGAATATGCCGACATCTTCGACGGCTCCGAGGTGATGGAGGCCAAGGTTTCCTCGCTCAAGGAAGAAGCCCGTGCGGAGCTTCAGCGCATCGACGAGATGGGCGGCGCCGTCGCCGCGGTCGAAAACGCCTATATGAAGCAGAAGCTCGTGGAATCGAACGCCGCGCGTCTCGCCGACATCGAGGCGGGCCGCATGACGGTCGTCGGCGTCAACGAATATGAAGAGACCGCGCCGTCGCCGCTTTCCACTGGTTCGGGCGATATTCACGTGATCGAGGAAGGCGTGGAGGCCGCGCAGGTCGCCGCGCTGAAGGCATGGCGCGAGAAGCGCGACGATGCCGCCGTGGAAAAAACGCTCGCCGCGCTCAAAGACGCCGCCAAATCCGGCGCCAACATCATGGAGCCCTCGATTGCCTGCGCGAAAGCGGGCGTCACCACGGGCGAGTGGGGCGCGGCGCTGCGCGAGGTCTTCGGCGAATATCGCGCGCCGACCGGCGTGTCGCAGTCCATGCGGGCGGACTCGTCGCACTTGGATGAAGTGCGCAAGCAAGTCGATGCGGTCTCCGCCAAGCTCGGCCGCCGTCTCAAATTCCTCGTCGGCAAACCCGGCCTCGACGGCCATTCCAACGGCGCGGAACAGATTGCCGTGCGCGCGCGCGATTGCGGCATGGAAGTCGTTTACGAAGGCATCCGCCTCACGCCTGCGCAGATCGTCAACGCCGCGCTGGAAGAAGGCGTCCATGTCGTCGGCCTCTCCATCCTGTCGGGCTCCCATGTCTCGCTCGTCACCGAAGTCCTCCGCCTGATGAAGGACGCGGGCATCGGCGATATCCCCGTCGTCGTCGGCGGCATCATCCCGCCGGATGACGAGCAGACGTTGCTCCGCGCCGGCGCCGCGGCCGTCTACACGCCCAAGGACTTCCAGATCAACGACATCATGTCCGAGATCGTGCGTCTGGTGGACTATTCCGACGAAGCGGCTTGAGGCATTGATTTTCGCAATGTCGCTAAAACATGGTCGTCATGCCCCGCTTCATGCGGGGCATCCACGTCTTGGCGGTCGCTGGAAGACGTGGATGGCCCGGACAAGCCGGGCCATGACGATTCCAATTCAGTTTTCGTATGTCTCCGCCAGCAGCCGCATGGCGGGGCCATAGACGCGCGCTCTCGTGCTATCGGCCACTTCATGCGGACCGAACGGACCTGCGACCTCCTCATATTGCTGCGTCGCTTCTTTCAGCTCGGCAAGGTCGTCCGCGCGGAGGGGCGCCGATTTAGCCCTGTCGAGCAGCCCCTGCATTTTCTGTGTCGCTGCAACCTTCCGGATCATGTTGCCGGGTACGACCTCTTTCAGGCAGACGCCATAGGTGCCGTCGCACCACGCTTTCCACGCACCCTTGATGATTTCAGCCGTCGTCGATCCGGCGGCTTCGGCCACCTCCCTCTCGAACTGTTGACGAATATCTGCGGCGGCCGCGTTAAGCCCTTTGGCTTGCGCGAGGCGGTCGGCCTCACTGGCAAGCGCGATAAGCGAGCGGTGGTAATAGCGGATGTGTTTCGGCATCGCTTCATGTCGTCCGCTGATGATGGTGGTCACTGCGATGGTGAGTTCGGCTTCATGCGAATGAGGCGGCAGACAGTTCCATGCAACCAATTCCTCGATGCGCGCCGGCGGGACGCCGCTTTTCTGCGCCAACGCCTCAAGCGTCAGATAGCTTTCTTCCAGATAGGCGAGCGTTTCGTCGAATGTGGCGGGCATGGCGGTCTCCCTTGCAATAGGGAAGTATTCGCCTTGCTGCGCAC
>CAYSVF010000553.1:0-2017 GCA_964434415.1 uncultured Parvibaculum sp. | reverse complement strand
CCGGCTCCGAAGACCGCTGCCCAGGACATCGGCGGAGCTTCGGAGACGTTATTGATCGTTCACCAAGGGATTTCCCTAGCCGTCGCCCGTCTGCGCCCCGTCGTCTTGCTCGGTGGGCTCCTCGGCATCGTCCGGCAGCCAGCCCATGCACTCGGGGAAGCTACCGTCGTTTCCCAGCGCCTTGGCTTCTGCCACGATCTTGTCTGGCGGTACGATCTCTTCGGAAAGCGTGCCTAACTTCTGCTGAGGAACATAGGCCCAGTCGAAAAGAACCGGATCGGTATCGTCATGGATTCTGCTGGCAGTCAGAAGGTAGTTCAGGCCATCGCAGGCCTCGGCCCATGATCCGGCACGTATGACAAGATCGACAGTGGCGAGATAGGCTTTCATGACAGGCTCCGTCGTTGATGGTCGGGGTCGACGGTGTCGGACTCCCTTTTCGGCCCCCGACACCAGCCCCTTCCGGCCCGTCTCTGCCTCTCGGGCCGCAGCCTGCGCGCCGAGCCGCAGCGCCGGCGGACGCGGGCCGGCGCGACATCAATCGCTCAATGCCGTGGCGACCCCGATCGTTGCGGTGGTGGTGCCGGCGTCAGATTCGCTGGAGATTGGAGGACTGGTTGATTCATGTCGTCGAGCCAATCGGCAGTGACGCGTACGGTCTGCGCGAGGCGCTCACGGGTCGTATCCGTGTCGGATTGCTGCTCCTGTAGTGCGTTGCGGGCCGCGACCGGTATCGCGAGGATCGCGTTCATCGCCTCATGCGCGGCGTCCCTCGACACGAAGTCGCCGATCGCCGTGGCGGTGTTTCGATCGACGCCATAGAGCGACCAGAACACGCGAAACTCCTTGGCCTCCTTCTGAGCTTTGGCGCCCTCGGCGTGGAATGCGTTCTCGTCCAGGAAGGACCGCACCTGACGATCGCGGTCTATACACGGCCTGACCTCGTAATATTCGAAGGCGAGCGTGTCCCGCATCGTGGATGAAAGGTGGTCACGAAACGAAGGACGTGGCGCACGGGACGGTGTCGCTGTGTCGGGCATGGAACGGTTGAGGTCGACACCACACTCGGCGCAGATATCGTCGCCCCGGTTCCAGTGGCTGGAGGGACAGGCGTCGGGTCCGTGCGAAAAGGATTTTCCGCGGTCCGTTTCATCCTCAAGCAGATAGTCGACCGTGATCGGACCGCGCGACCGATGATCAGCGATCAGATCGTGGCGGAGTTCCAGACGATGATGTGCGATACGCCGAGTTGTTCGCCGAAACTCGATTGCGCCAGGTCGGCGGCGACGAAGTCATTGTCGACGGGTCCAGGTTCGGGGGTATAGGCGTCTTCGTCGATGACGAAGGCTGCGAAGAATGCCTTTCTGGCCATGGCGATTTCCTTTCTGAAGCAGATCGCTCGGTTGCGCTCGCCAAATGACGGCGACCGAAGCGAATGGGAGTGAGGAGAGACTTTGCCGGCAGGCCGGCAACGGGGTGGGTCAGGGTCGCTCGACGTCGTAGCGTGGGGCACAGCCGACATCGCCCGGATAGCGGCCGTTTTCATCGCAGACCATGACCTGCAGGACGCCGTAGCGGTCGTGGCCCAGATACTGGTCGACCTGAATGGTATAGCGCGAGCGCGCGAGCGGACCGGCCTGACGGACTTTTACGGGAATCGACCAACCGATATCGACAAAGCCTGTGGCAAGTGGCTTGCCGTCTTCCCGCATCTTGGCGCCGAGCTCGTTGAGCAGTCCCGCGGCGATATGGGACAGGAAGTCGCCGATCAGCAGAAGCTCCGGGAGACCACGATCGGCATTGCCGATCGTGTAGATAAAGCCGGGATCGGATCCATCGCCGAACACCTGGGACAGGTGTTGTCCGTAGGATTCGATGTTCTGCTTCACTTCGCGTGTGCGGCCTGGAATGGTCATGGGGTTCTCCTTCAGTTGGGATGATTCCGACATTCTGTCGAGATAATATGTCCGCTCATCGTCCGATCGGCGGCGGCTAGGTGATCACGATGCTCCTGGGG
>CAYSVF010000552.1:0-2022 GCA_964434415.1 uncultured Parvibaculum sp. | reverse complement strand
CTCTAAATCGTTCGGTATTCAGATACGATCGCATACACATTTGGAGAATTACTATGAGTACCTTTAACAGCGAACAGGCTCCTGCCGACTCTTCTTCCCATCACCACCGGACCATCCAAGTGAACAACGAGCTGGTGCGGATCGCTGACCATACGCCGACGGGTCGGCAGGTGCTGGCGGCTGCCAGCTTGCGTCCCGAAATGGAATATGCCTTGCTACTCTGGCCGTCGATAGGCCCAACCCAGGAGGTCGGGCTGGAGGAGGTGATCCCTCTGCCGGAGGACGGGCCGCCTCTGGAGTTCCTGGCCATCCGGGCCGATGGGGTCTCCTACTTCGTTCTTGATGATGACCGCTATGCGTGGGCCGGTCCGCTGGACGTTGAAACCATTCGCCGGATCGGCCGGGTACCCCCCAACAGCCAGATCTGGTTGGAGCAGCGGGATGAACCCGACCTATTGCTGCAATCGGGACAGGCAGTGGATCTCGGCGGTAGCGGGGTCGAGCGCCTCTACACGCGTGTGCAGACGTGGCGGTTAGACGTCCAAGGCGAACCGACAGAATGGGATCGCCCTGACGTAGGCGTCCGGGAGGCCCTGGTCAAGGCCGGCATCGATTTGACCAAAACATGGATGATCGTCTTGAAGGTCAAAGGCCAGGAGCCGCGGCCGGTTGGCCTGGAGGACGTCATTGATCTAAACACGCCCGGAATCGAGCGGCTGTGGCTGCGCCCGCAGCAAGTCGACAATGGTGATGGATCGGTTCTTCGCCGCGAGTTCGCCCTGCTGCCAAAGGACGAGGCGTTTCTGACGGCAGTCGGGTATCACTGGGAAACATTCACAGACAGCGGCCGGCGCTGGTTGGTCATCGACGATTATCCCTTGCCGGAAGGTTACAACGTTTCCGTTTGCCGTCTGGCCTTAGAGATCCCACAGACCTATCCGGCCGCACAGATTGATATGTTCTATTGCGATCCACCGCTGGAGCTCCATAGCGGTGCGGCTCCGGACCAGACTACGGTGCGCCAGGTCATTGCTGGCGTGTCCTTCCAGCGCTGGTCCCGTCACCGTAACAGCAGCAGCCAGTGGTCCTCGGTGCGGGACAACGTGTCCACACATCTTGGTCTGGTTGACGAGGCGCTGGGCCGCGAGGTGGGAGCATGATTCGGCCCCGTACGCTGATAGTTCCAGGCACCGTTCACCGGCGCCTGGAGCGGCATTTATTCCCCGGTGACGGAAAGGAGGCGGCGGCGGTTCTGTTGTGCTCTCGATTGGAAAGCGACGGGTTGAAACTACTCGTGCGTGACATCCAGCTCGTCGCTCATGAGCACTGCGTGCGCTCTGCGGCGACCCTCACTTGGCCGGGCGATTATCTTGATCACGCGCTGGCCGCGGCAGAGACGGAAGATTTGTCTATTCTGCTGCTCCATTCGCATCCCACGGGTCTTTACGCGTTCTCCGAGGTGGATAATCGATCCGACCAGGAGGTTGTGCGGTCGTTGATTGCCGGCGGCTCTGTTGATCGCTTGTATGAACCGTGGCACGGGAGCGCCGTTATGGTGCCCGGTGGCGCGATCAAAGCGCGTGTCTATGACCGCACCATGCGTCCCCATGCGATTGATCTTGTTGCGGCTTACGGAGACGATCTGAACTTCTACTGGGGAGACGAAGGCGAGCCGCAACCACGTCCGATGGCTTTCGGTGAAGCGATGAAGGAAGAGTTGCATCGACTCAGCATCGCGGTGATTGGCGTGTCCGGCACCGGCAGCATCGTGGCGGAGCAAGTGTTGCGCATGGGGGCGGGAGAAGTGATCGTTGTGGATTTCGATCACATCGAAGACAAGAACTTGAACCGCATTCTGAATTCCACACAGGCCGATGCGGCTGCGAAAGCGCTAAAAGTGGACGTCTTCAAGGCAGCTGCGGCTAGGATCAGCCCACAAACGCGAGTCCGCGCCATTCCGTTGGACGTAAGCAAGCGCGAGGCGATCGAAGCCGATCGCGGCGGGCTGAGTCTGCCGGTGCC
>CAYSVF010000551.1:0-2028 GCA_964434415.1 uncultured Parvibaculum sp. | reverse complement strand
CCTATGACCGGCTCCACCGGTTCGCGGACCTGATCGAGACGTACCAGGGTCACGGGTTCGAAGTCGTCATCGCCGATGAGATCCAACGGATCCGGAACCCGGGGTCGCGGCGGTCCCGGGCCCTGCGGGCGCTCGCCGGTTCGATCCCGCACCGGATCGGCCTGTCGGGCACGACGCTCGGTATTCTGTCCACGGCGTTTCTCATCGCGCAGACCACGACCAACCTCGCCTGGGGCACGGTGGCCGACCGCTTCGGCAACCGGCTCGTCTTCATCATCGCGATCAGCGTCTGGGCGGTGTCGATCTTTGCGCTGATGCAGGTGGGCACGATCTGGACGGTGGCGGCGGTCTTCGCGGGGCTGGGCGCCGGACAGGGCGGCTTCATGAATTCCAACATGAACATCATCGTGGAGTTCGGCGCGCGCGAAGACCTGCCCATGCGCATCGCGGTGCTGAACACCTGCACCTCGGTGATGATGGCGATGGGCCCGCTCTGCGGCGGCCTCATCGCGCATGGCGTCTCTTTCGAGGCGCTGTTCTGGCTGGCGATCACCGTGCTGGCAGGCTCCGCCGCCACCATGTTCTTCCTGGTGGACGAACCGCGGAAGCGGCGGGCGCTGCTTTAGCGGGTCACGCCGCCGGCCACTTGCTCATAATGGTGGCGACATCGAAATAGTCGTGCCAGCTGGTGATTTTCCCATCCTGCACCTCAAAGACGCCGGTAACGGGGAGTTCCACCCAGCCCGATTCGAGAAGGTGCCGGTCGAGCCGTTCGAGCACGACCACATTGCCTTGCGTCACCTCGCGGCGGATGACGAACTCGTTTTCGATCGTGGGCGCGAAGAATGGCTCCAGTACGGTGCGCACACCCTCCGGCCCCTCAACCGTCCCGAGGGGGCCGTTGTCGTAGTCGCAGGTATCGGCAATGAGCGGCATTGCGCTCTCATAATCCTTCCTGGCCACCACGGCCATGAAGGTCCGAACGGTTTCAGCAGGTGTTGTCATGATTGCATTCTCCCTTTCATGCAGAGACGGGGCGCGCCGCGCCCGACTTCAGCTCGCGCAGCGCGAGATAGAAGAGCGGGCCGAAAGAGCCGGCGGCGAAGGTGAGCAGGATGAAGGGCCAGACGGTGAGCCCGCGTTCGCGCGCATCCCGCACCATCCAGATGCAGGCAAGGATGCAGACGATGACGAGATCGGTGAGTACCTGAAGCCCCGCGAAACTCTGCATGTGCATTTCGAAAATGCCGAAATAGCCCGTTTCCATCAGCGCGAAGACGGTAAGCACGCCGAAAGCGGCAATCGCGACAAGAATCATCAGTAAACGGCCGGTCATGGGAACCTCCTGTGATTGACGGAGGCAGACTGATCCCGCCACGAAGGCCCCGCAATTACCTCGGAGGTTATTGAAGCGATTTCCATCCCGGGGAATAGTGAGACGAGAAGAGGAGGCCGCGATGTCGGACACATTGGCAGCCGGTGAGGCCGCAAAAGACGCCGTTGGAGATGTCTTTCCCCATCTGCTGAAATCATGGCGGCAGAAACGCCGCCTCTCGCAACTCGACCTAGCGCTGACGGCGGGCGTCTCGCAGCGCCATGTGAGCTTTCTGGAATCGGGCCGCGCCAAACCCAGCCGGCGCATGATCCTTCAACTGAGCGAATGCCTGGAGGTGCCGCTGCGCGACCGGAACCAGTGGCTGACGGCGGCGGGCTTTGCGCCGGTGTTCAGGACGCGGCCCCTGGACGACCCGCAGATGAGCCTCGTCATGTCGGCCATCGAAAAGATACTGGAAAACCACGAGCCCTATCCCGCCGTGGTGCTGGACCGGGCGTGGAACATTCGCATGACGAATGCGCCCTTCGACCTGCTGACCTCACTCTTCGGGGACGATCTGTGGACGCGGCTGGGCGAAGGGAATGGCAGCGGCGGAGAGGCGCGCAATCTCATGCGCCTTTTCTTTCACCCCAAGGGCATCAGGCCCTTCGTGACGAACTGGAGCATCGCCGCGCCGCTGCTCTGCCTGCTCG
>CAYSVF010000550.1:0-2032 GCA_964434415.1 uncultured Parvibaculum sp. | reverse complement strand
CGAACGTCTCGGTCACCACCGCATTCACCTTGGGGTTCACCGCCTCGATCCGGTCGATGGCCGCGTTCACCAGTTCCAGCGAGGTTGCCTCGCCCTTGGCGACGAGCCTGGCCTGCGAGATGGCGTCGAGGCCGGCCGTCTCCGCGGCAAATGCGGAACGGACCTTCACCCCCGCCATGCCGACCGCAAGCGCGCTGACCGCTGCCGACGCGAGGAACCCGCGCCGCGAAAGCTGAATGCTCATGATGTGCCTCCCTTAAAAATCCGAATCCGGCCTGCCGCCGGGTAAGGAGAAGCTAGCTTCACATTACTAGTGAAAAAACGCGAAAAGATTGGCAATCTTGTTCAGCTTATTCGAAAGTCTTTTCATGGCCCCGCAAACGCTCCATCCGAACTTCATCAGCCAGCTCGAAATTTTCCGCGCCGTGGCGGAAACCGGCAGCTTTTCCGCCGCCGCCACACGGGCAGGCCGGGCCGTCTCGGCGGTGAGCTATGCCATCGCCAATCTGGAGCAGCATCTGGATGTGGCGCTCTTCGACCGCTCGGGCTACCGCCCCGTGCTGACGGAGGAAGGCCGCGCCCTCCTCACCGATGCGGAAATCGTCTTCCGCCGCCTCGACCGGCTGAATGCGCGCGTCGGCGCCATGAAGACCGGGCAGGAAGTCGAACTCACCGTGTCGGTCGATACCAATTTCGACCGCTGCCTGCTCGCCCGCGCGCTCGCCCGGCTGGACAGGGAAATCCCGCATCTCGACTATCGCCTCCACACCGCTATCGACAAGGAAGCCTGGGGCGCCGTGATGCGGGCCGAGTGCCAGCTCGCACTGGTGGAACTCAACGCCGGCATGCCCGCCAAGGAACTGGACGGGCGCGAGGTCGCGGTCTATTCGCTCGCCATCGCCACCGCGCCCGGTCATCCGCTGGCCAGCCGCAACGAGCCCATTCCCCTGAGCGCGCTGGACGACCACCGCCAGATCGTCGTCGCCTCGCATCTGACCGACCGTCAGGATTTCGACTACCGTTTCCACGGCACGGATATTCTGATCGCCGACAATATGGAAATGGCGGTCACCATGCTGTGCGCCGGCCTCGGCTGGGCCTATATCCCGCAGCCCACGCTCCGCCAGGAAGAGGAAACCGGCCGCCTCGTGGAAATCCCCTGCGCCGACATCGCGCATCCCTCGACAAGCCGCTTCGCCGCGCTGTGGCGCGTCAAGGCCCCGCCCGGCCCCGCGGCCAGGCGGTTTCTCGACATTCTGGTGGAAGAGGCCGGATAGGCTTACCCGGCAAAGACAGGCGGATATCTGTCCGCCCACGGACGGGCCTGTTCCAGTTCGTAAGCCAGCTCAAGCAGCACACGCTCCTGCCCCAGCGGCGCGGCGAATTGCGCCCCGATGGGAAGCCCCGCCTCGCTCCATGACAGCGGCACGGACATGGCAGGCGTCCCCGCCACATTGTGAACCGGCGTATAGGTTACATAGTTGAAGACGCGCTCGTAAAGCGTATCGAACGGCACGTTTGGCCCCTGCTCGCCCGTCTTGGGCGGCACGGCGGCCAGCACCGGCGTCAGCCACACATCGTAATCGGCCATGAAGGCCGCCGTCTCGGCAGTCACGATCGCAAATTCCGCCAGCGCCTTTTCCAGCGTGTCGGCGGGCTTGCTGTCGAAAAGATTGGCAAGGCCGATCGTCCAGGGCTCCAGCACCGCTTCCGGATCGAGCCCCATCTGCTTCACCATCGCCAGAAGCTGCGACGGGCCGGAGGCCCAGGCGGCCAGGAACGCATCCTTGAACGCCTCGCCATTGACCTTGCTCGTCGCCGGCACGATTTCATGGCCAAGCTCTTCGCAAAGCTTCGCCACGCTTTCGGTTGCCGCCTTCACCTCGGGTGAAGGCTCGTTGCCCGTGTAATCAGCCGTGCCGAAGGCGATCTACAGCCGCTTCTTGCCGGGTCCTTCCACCCGGAAAGAAGCGGCTGAAGATCGCCTTCGGCACGGCTGATTACACGGGCAACGAGCCTTCACCCGAGGTGA
>CAYSVF010000549.1:0-2035 GCA_964434415.1 uncultured Parvibaculum sp. | reverse complement strand
GCGTTGGAACGCGGTACGCAACCCGCGTCACACAACCGTTCCGCTTGAAGGCGGATCGGCGATATACGCCTGCATGAAAGAAAAAGATTTTAATGACTGAAAAGACCTTCGCGGAACTCGGCCTTGCCGAACCGCTGACCCGCGCTCTCGATGCGCAGGGCTACACCCATCCGACTCCCATTCAGGCCGGCACCATTCCCGCCCTTCTCGAAGGCCGCGACGTGCTAGGTCTCGCCCAGACGGGTACAGGCAAGACGGCGGCCTTCGCGCTGCCGATCCTTCACCTTCTGAGCGAGCAGGCCAAGGGCCGCGCAAAGCCGCACCATCCGCGCGCGCTCATTCTTGCGCCGACGCGCGAACTCGCCATCCAGATCGACGAGAGCCTCACCGCCTATGGCGCCAATATGAAGCTCACTCATACCGTTATCTTTGGCGGCGTGAAGCAGAATGCCCAGGTACGCAAGCTGAAGAGCGGCGTCGACATCATCGTCGCGACACCCGGCCGTTTCGTCGACCTCATGCAGCAGGGGTTCATCCGCCTGCATGAAACCGGCATCCTCGTACTCGACGAAGCCGACCGTATGCTCGACATGGGCTTCATCCACGATGTGAAGAAAATCGTGAATGCCCTGCCGAAGAAGCGCCATTCGCTCCTCTTTTCCGCCACCATGCCCAAGCAGATCGAAAAGCTCGGCGCGGAAGTCCTGCACAACCCGCTTCGCGTAGAAGTCACGCCGAAGACGGTTGCGGTGGACCGCATCGACCAGCATGTGCTGCATGTGGACGGGAAACGAAAGCGCGACCTCCTGCTTCGCCTTCTGGACGACGCCGACATGGAACGCGTCATCGTCTTTACCCGAACGAAGCATGGCGCCAACCGCGTCGCCCAGATCCTGGACAAGGCCGGCGTCAAATCGGATGCCATTCACGGCAACAAGTCGCAATCCGCGCGCCAGGCATCACTCGGACGCTTCCGCGACGGCAAATCGCGCGTCCTTGTGGCGACCGACATCGCCGCGCGCGGCATCGACATCGACGACATCACCCATGTCGTGAATTACGAGCTGCCGAATGAACCGGAAAACTACGTCCACCGCATTGGCCGCACCGCCCGCGCAGGGAGAAGTGGCGTCGCGATTTCCTTCTGCGACGGTTCGGAACGCAGCTACCTCAAAAGCATCGAGAAGCTGACCCGTAAACCGCTCGGCGTGATGGACCCCGTGCCCTATCTTGGCCAGTCGGCCGCGGAAATGCCTGAAGAGACTGCGCCGAAGCCACAAGGCCAGCGCCCGCCCCGCCGCGGAAACAATAACGGCAAGAGCGCAAACAAGAGCAATGGCAAGGGCGGCCCGCAGAAACGAGGCGGCCACCGCCCCGACGGCCCCGCGACCCGCGGCGCCAACCGCCCTGGCTCCCGCGCCCGCAAGAGGCAAAGGACAACGGCAGCGGCAAGCTGACCCTCAAATACGAAGCGGCGCCGGGATCATCCGGCGCCGTTTCCATATCAGGCGTTCTGGAACTGATCCCAGGCCTGCATCGCCTCGATGCCGTAAACCGTGGCAGGCCCGCCACCCATGAGCTGCGTGACGCCGATCACCTCGATCAACTCCTCGCGCGTCGCCCCCGCCTCGACCACCGCGCGGACGTGATGCGCGATGCACCCGTCGCAACGGACGGAAATGGCGATGGCGAGCGCAATCAGCTCTTTGACCTTTACCGACAATGCTCCATCGGTGCCGACGGTCGCGCCCATGAGCGCCCCGAAAGCCTGCATCGCGGCCGGCTCCTCCTCACCAAGCTTCGCCATCCCGGCCTGAAGCTCCTGCCCGACTTCCACGAAATTCTTCATCTGACGCCTCGTTTTCCCGATTGGAGGGTTCCAGCAACAGAAAAAAGCATAGCGTCAGCCGCAAGGGCCGAATGTGAGATGGATCAAAGAGGGGAAATCCAGAGAAATTGGTGGGCGCACAAGGACTCGAACCTTGGACCCGCTGATTAAGAGTCAGCTGCTCTACCAACTGAGCTATGCGCCCGC
>CAYSVF010000548.1:0-2036 GCA_964434415.1 uncultured Parvibaculum sp. | reverse complement strand
ATCAAGCCGCAATATGCCGTTCAGCGCCTTTACGAGCTGACCAAGGATCGCGAGACCTATGTCACCACGGAAGTGGGGCAGCATCAGATGTGGGCCGCGCAGCATTATCATTTCGATCATCCGAACCGCTGGATGACGTCGGGCGGGCTTGGCACGATGGGCTATGGCCTGCCGGCAGCCGTCGGCACGCAGATTGCGCATCCGGACGCGCTCGTCATCGATATTGCGGGCGAAGCCTCGATCCTGATGAACATGCAGGAAATTTCGACGGCGGTTCAGTTCATGCTGCCGGTGAAGATCTTCATCCTGAACAATGAATATATGGGCATGGTGCGCCAGTGGCAGGAGCTGCTGCATGGCGGTCGCTATTCGCACAGCTATTCGGAATCGCTGCCCGATTTCGTGAAGCTCGCCGAAGCCTATGGCGCCAAGGGCATCCGCGCGGAATCGCCGGACGAGCTCGACGCAAAGATCCAGGAGATGCTCGATACGCCGGGGCCGGTCATTTTCGACTGCATCGTGGACAAGTACGAGAACTGCTATCCGATGATCCCGTCGGGCGCGGCGCATAACCAGATGATCCTGGCGGACGACGCGGATGCGCCGACCGTCACCGAAGCAGGCAAGATGCTGGTTTGACCGTAACTGCCGTCATAGCCGGGATTGCCCCATCGCCCTCTAATCAGAGTTCGGGAATGAGCCAGGAAGAAAAAATCGAACGGCATGCCATTGCCGTGCTTGTGGACAATGAGGCGGGTGTGCTTGCGCGCGTCATCGGGCTGTTCTCGGGCCGTGGCTACAATATCGAAAGCCTGACGGTTGCCGAGGTAGACCAGGCGGAACACACCTCGCGCATCACCATCGTCACCACGGGCACGCCCATGGTGATCGAGCAGATCAAGGCCCAGCTCGATCGCCTGGTGCCGGTTCACAGGGTGATGGACCTGACGGCGGAGGCGAATGCGGTCGAGCGTGAAATGGCGCTTGTGAAAGTCGCCTCGACGGGCGAAAAGCGCGTGGAATCTCTGCGGCTGGCGGATGCCTTCCGCGCCCGCGTGATCGACACGACCCATACCTCCTTCATTTTCGAGGTGACGGGCGCGCCGGACAAGATCGATGCCTTTATCGGCCTGATGAGGCCGCTCGGGCTGGTGGATGTATCGCGGACCGGCGTGGTCGCGATCGCCCGCGGCCCGGAAGCGATGTAACGAACGAGGATATAAACCTTCGCCCCGCGTCTCGCGCGGGGGAGGGATGTTGGAAGAAGGAAACAAAGACCATGCGCGTTTATTACGACCGCGATGCGGACGTGAACCTGATCAAGGGCAAGAAAGTCGCCATCATCGGTTACGGCAGCCAGGGCCATGCCCATGCGCTGAACCTTCGCGATTCCGGCGTGAAGGAAGTGGCCGTGGCGCTGCGCGCCGGCTCTTCTTCCGCGAAGAAGGCCGAGGGCGAAGGCCTGAAGGTGATGACCGTTGCCGAAGCCGCCAAATGGGCCGATGCGCTGATGATGCTGACGCCGGACGAGCTGCAGGGCGACATCTATTATCAGGACCTGGCCGACAACATGAAGGAGGGCGCTGCGCTCCTCTTCGCGCACGGTCTCAACGTCCATTTCAACCTGATCGAGCCGCGCAAGGACATCGACGTCCTCATGGTCGCGCCGAAGGGCCCCGGCCACACGGTGCGTTCGGAGTACAAGCGCGGCGGCGGCGTACCGTGCCTCATCGCCGTCCATCAGGATGCGAGCGGCAATGCGCATGATCTCGGACTGTCCTACGCCTCCGCCATCGGCGGCGGCCGCGCGGGCATCATCGAGACGACGTTCCGCGAAGAATGCGAAACCGACCTTTTCGGCGAGCAGGCGGTTCTCTGCGGCGGTCTCGTGGAACTCATCCGTGCCGGTTTCGAAACGCTGACGGAAGCGGGCTACGCGCCGGAAATGGCCTATTTCGAGTGCCTGCATGAAGTGAAGCTCATCGTCGACCTCATCTATGAGGGCGGCATCGCCAACATGAACTACTCGATCTCGA
>CAYSVF010000547.1:0-2045 GCA_964434415.1 uncultured Parvibaculum sp. | reverse complement strand
GTTGGTCCTCCTGGAACTGGAAAGACACTTCTTGCACGAGCTGTTGCAGGAGAAGCAAAGGTTCCATTCTTCAGCATCTCTGGCTCAGATTTTGTAGAGATGTTTGTAGGTGTTGGTGCCTCAAGGGTCCGTGATATGTTCAATCAGGCTAAGAAACAATCTCCGTGTATTGTTTTCATTGACGAAATCGATGCTGTTGGTAGACATCGTGGTGCTGGTCTTGTCGCATTATCCCTTCCTGATCCATCAGATGATTGCCGTCGCGCCCTGGCCCGTGGAATGGCTCGATCCCGCCCCCGCCATCGCCCAGCGGCTCGCCGCCGTGATCGAGGACGATACGCAGATTGCAGAGGGCGAAGGCCTCAGCCTTTTCACCAGCGGCGCGGACATTCCGCCCAGTCTCGCGGCCATGTTGCGCGAGCGGGGCGTGCCCGCCGCCGCGGATCAGTAACGCGTTGATATAGCGGGAGCATTCACCCTATTGTGCGATATTCCCGGCGCCCATTATAACCGCGCATATCTGCGCTATATTTACCGGATACCCCGGTCACCCATTTGTTTCTCGAAAGCCCGGCCATGCTGCTACTGATCGATAATTACGACAGCTTCACCTACAACCTCGTCCATTTTCTGGGGGAGCTGGGTGCGCGTGCCGAGGTACACCGGAACGACAAGATTTCGGTCAATCAAGCGCTGGCCAAAAGCCCGACGGCCATCGTGCTTTCGCCGGGGCCCTGCGATCCGGACAAGGCGGGCATCTGCCTTGAGCTGATCGAGGCGGCGGCCGCGCACCGGATCCCTCTTCTCGGCGTCTGCCTCGGCCATCAGGCCATCGGCCAGGCCTTCGGCGGCAAGGTGGTGCGCGCGCCCGTGCTGATGCACGGCAAGATGAGCGACATCCATCATCACGGCAAAGGCGTGTTCGCCAACCTGCCGAGCCCCATCGAGGCGACGCGCTATCACTCGCTGATCGTGGAACGCGAGAGCCTGCCCGACTGCCTGGAGATCACGGCCTGGACGACGGACGGGATCATCATGGGGATGCAGCACAAGGAGGTGCCCATTCACGGCGTGCAATTCCACCCCGAAAGCATCGCATCCGAACGCGGGCACGAAATTCTCGCGAACTTCCTCCAGCTTGCAGGCTTCAACGCGATGGAGACGGCATGAGCGACCTCAAGCCCGTTCTGGCCAAACTGTCGGAAGGCCATGAACTTTCGGCGGAAGACGCCCGCTTTGCCTTCAACCACATCATGGAGGGCGAAGCGACGCCGGCGCAGATCGCCGCCTTCCTGATGGGGATGCGGGTGCGCGGCGAGCGCGTGACCGAAATCACGTCAGGTTCCGCCGTATTGCGGGAGAAGATGCTCCGCGTCGAAGCGCCGAAGGGTGCGGTGGACATTGTGGGCACGGGCGGCGACGGCGCAGGCACCTACAACATCTCGACGGCGGCGGCGCTGGTGACGGCGGGCGCGGGCGTGCCCGTTGCCAAGCACGGCAACCGCAAGGCCTCCTCGCTTTCCGGCACGGCGGATGCGCTGCAGGAACTGGGCGTCGATCTCGACGTGGCGCCGGATGTGATCGCGCGCAGCATCCGCGAGGCCGGTATCGGCTTCATGTTCGCGCAGGCCCACCACCCCGCCATGCGGCATGTGGGGCCGGTGCGCGTGGAACTCGGCATCAAGACGATCTTCAACCTGATCGGCCCGCTGTCCAACCCGGCGGGCGTGACGCGACAGATCGTCGGCGTCTATTCGCGCGAGCTGGTGCGGCCCTTCGCCGAAGCGCTGCGCAATCTCGGGTCGGAGAAAGCCTGGATCGTGCACGGCACGGTGCCGGGCATGGGCGGGATCGACGAGCTGACCACGACGGGCATCAGCTTCGTCGCCGAACTCGATCAGGGCGAGATCCGTGAGTTCGAGGTCGCGCCGGAAGATGTCGACCTGCCGCGCGCCGATATTGCCGACCTCAAGGGCGGCGACCCTGCGCATAATGCGCAAGCCATTCGCGAGCTGCTGGCGGGCGCATCCGGCCCCTATCGGAAT
>CAYSVF010000546.1:0-2046 GCA_964434415.1 uncultured Parvibaculum sp. | reverse complement strand
GATGAAAAGAACGCGGCCCCCGCATGGAGGGCCGCGTTGTTTGTTGGGTCGGCCTGGCTGGAGGATGCGCCGGGCGATCCTCAGAACGGCATCAGGATGTCGTAGAGCTGCTGGCCGTAGCGCGGCTGCTGGACATCGGTGATCTGGCCGCGGCCACCATAGGAAATCCGGGCCTCGGCGATCTGGGTGTGTTCGATGGTGTTGGTGTTGGAGATGTCCTCCGGCCGCACCACGCCCTGAACGGTCAGCTCGCGCACCTCGTTGTTCACGCGCACTTCCTGACGGCCCGCAATGACGAGATTGCCGTTGGGCAGCGTCTGGGTCACGACCGCGGCGATGGTGAGGGCGATGGATTCCTTGCGGTTGACCGAGCCGGAGCCGGTGCTGGAGCTGGTGCTGCCCGCGCCGACCAGGTTCGCCGGGTCCACCGCGTCGGGCAGGACGTGCTTCAGATTGCTTTCCAGGCCCATGAAATTGCTGAGATTGGCGTTTTCGGAATTGTCGCGGCTGCGCTTGGAGGTGTTGTCCACCTTGGCGCTGTCGGCGATGTCGATCTTGACGGTGAGAATGTCGCCGACGCGGCTGGCGCGCTGATCGCGGAAGAAGGCGCGCGAGCCGGACCGCCAGAGCGAGTTGGGCTGATAGGTGATCTTTTCCGGTTGCGGCATGGGCATGCCCACGCGCTGGTTGACCTCGGCGGTCAACCCCGCGCCGACCGGCGCGAGGGCGGGGGCCTGACCGATATTCTCGATGCGGTCCACGGCGCTGCAGCCGGCAAGCAGGGCGCCGAGCAGGGCGAAGGCGGAGAATTTGACGAGAGAACGCGGGATCATGGAAACAGCCTTTAACTTTGGGTCCGGTGCCGAACGGTAATTGCGGAGATCAGCCCTTGGCCGCGCCGCCGCCAAGCGATGCTTGGGCGGGCGAGGATACGTCGATGCTGATCGTGTTCGGCGCGGATACCGTGCCTTCGATGGTGCGGTTGGAGCGGATATTCATGATACGGACGACATCGCCGAGGGCGCCGTCTTCAAGCGCGCGGCCACGGGCGGTAAGCGTGAGGGCGCCGGTCTTGTAGATGACGTCCACCTGCGAGCCCTTGGCGACGAGGACGGGCGGTTCCATGTCGGACAGGCGCAGCGGCACGCCCGCACGCACCGGGCGGCGTGGCGACATGCCCCTGAGCTGGTTTTCGGAGCCGATGATATTGCCGGCGACGCGGCTGGCGGGGAGCTTCACCCATTCGATGTCGCGGGCTTTCACGACGTCGCCCGGCGTCATGTCGCGCGACAGCACGGGGACGTCGCGCACCGGATAGGCGCGGCCGGACACGCGGCGCAGCGGGGCGAGCGCATCGTCGGCGGGAGCGCGGATGGCGGCGGCGAAGGTGCCGTTGCGGTTGTTCCAGGCAAGCTGCTCGACCTTCACCGTCAGCGGTGCGCCATCCGCCACCTGGACGCCGGACAGGCCTTGCGTGAAATCCACCTGCAGGGAAGACGGGTCGCTGAGCCAGGGCGACCGCGCCGTCACGGCGTTGGCGATGGAGGCGGCGATCTCGGTTTCGGGTACCTGAACGCCTGCGCGGGCGATCACGACATGGGTGAGGCCTGCATGATTGTGCCAGTCGATACCGTTGCGCCGCGCGGCAAGCGAAATGCGAGAGACGGAAAGCTGGCCGGCAAGGCCGGGCGCGGGCGCCTGGGCGATGACGACATCGGCCGCCTGGCCCGCATCGTCGAAGAGATCGCCTAGCGTCACCACATTCTGCGAGACGGTAATGGCGGGATGAAGCTCGGCGGCGGCAAGCGGCACGCCGCCGCCCGCGACAAGCAGAAGGCCGAGCGCGACGTTGCGAAGGGAGGCGAGAAGAGTGCGGATCATCGGTCTCGCTCCTTACTTCACGTTCGAGGTGACGGACATCATTTCGTCCGAGGCGGAGATGATCTTGGCGTTCATCTCATAGGCGCGCTGCGCGGTGATGAGCGAAGTGATTTCGTTCACCGCGTTCACATTCGAGGTTTCCAGAAAGCGCTGCTGCAGCGAGCC
>CAYSVF010000545.1:0-2051 GCA_964434415.1 uncultured Parvibaculum sp. | reverse complement strand
GCAATTCATCCCGACGCGACCTGCCACCGCTGACGGCGTTGCGCGCCTTCGAAGCCACGGCGAGGCTCGGCAGCCTGTCGCTTGCCGCCGATGAGCTTTGCGTGACGCATGGCGCAGTCAGCCGCCATATCCGAGCGCTGGAAGACTGGGCGGGCGCCCCCTTTTTCGACCGGGTCGGCAAGAAGCTGAAACTCACCGAGGCAGGACGGCGATATCGGGACGCAGTGTCGTCGGCATTCGACGACATCGCCCTCGCGACCCAGCGCTTCCGGGAGGAGACACGGGAGAAACGCCTTCAGATCGTCAACGCGCTGCCGACTTTCACCATACGCTGGCTCTTGCCGCGCCTCACATCGTTTCAGCAGCGCGAGCCGGTTATCGCGTTGAAACTCGTCACCAGCGACGAACCAGCGTCGCGGCTCGCCCCCGGCACGTTCGACATCGCAATCCGGCGTGAAGCACAGCCATGGCCCGGCGGCTTTGCAGCCGGCGCTTTCCTGGAAGAACGCGAAATCCCCGTCGCCTCGCCTGCCCTTCTTGAAAAGAGCCCCATCCACTCGGCATCCGACCTCGCGCATCACACGCTATTGAATGCCGATACACGACCGGGCGCGTGGAAGCGATGGCTGGAGGCAGCGGGCGCGCCGGAGGCGGAACGTCAGGCAACCCACCAGCAATTCGACCATTTCTATCTGGCATTGCAGGCGGCCAGCGACGGACTCGGCGTGGCGCTCGGCCCCCTGCCGATCCTCGCCGAGGATCTGCGCGCAGGCCGGCTTATCGCGCCACTCACGGAACCGTCCCTTCCCTCCCGCGCCTATTGCTGGCTCGCGCATGAGGCACAGAGACGCGATCCCGCCATTGCCGCTTTCTGCAACTGGCTTGAAGAAGAAGGCCGGAAGCAAGCGTAAAGGATTAGACCTTACGCCCCAGACGCTCGCCCAGGCGTGCGCGCAGCGGGTTCGCCGCATCGAAGATGTAGCCTGCGCGGCTCGCCGTCACGCGGTCCTTGCCCTTCTCATGAAGGAACGCCGTCAATGCGTAGAGATTGGCATCCGACACATGCACGATGCGGATGGGCGAGTCCGCGCCCGCGCCGAAGGGCACGACGGCGCCGAAGCGTTCACCGAGTTCGCTCAGGAACCCATCATCGCCATCATCGCCTGCGAAACGCACTTCCACCGTCGCGGCCGCACGCGCCTTGGCGTCCACCCGGTCGAGAATTTCGCCCGTGGCTGCCAGTGCCTTGTCCGACCAGTCCGCATGAAGGCTCGCCACGAGGTTTGCCTGGCTGCGCAACATCACGCCGTCGTCGAGCACCTTGAGGTTGTTTGCCGCAAGCGTGGTGCCGGTCGTGGTGATGTCGACGATCGCTTCCGCCGTCCCGGCCGCCGGGGCACCTTCCGTCGCGCCCGCGCTTTCCACGATGCGATAGTCCATCAACCCGTGTTCGGCGAAGAAGGCGCGCGTCAGATTCAGATATTTGGTCGCGATGCGGATCCGCCGCCCGTGACGGCGATGAAAGGCGAGCGCCACATCGTCGAAATCGGCCATGGTGGAAACGTCGATCCAGCTTTGCGGCACGGCCACCACCACATCGGCAAAGCCGAAGCCCAGCGGCAGCACGAGTTCCACCTTGTTCTCCGGTTCGGCGATCCGCTCGCGGATGAGGTCCTCTCCCGTCACACCGAGGTGGATCGAACCTTCTTCCAGACGCAGCGCGATTTCGGACGCCGACAGGAAAGCGATGTGGACATTGTCGACGCCTTTCAGTCGTCCGACATATTCACGTCCGCCGCCCGACTGCTTCACCTTCATGCCGGCATCGGCGAAGAAGGCATTGGCGTTTTCCTGAAGCCGTCCCTTGGAAGGGATACCGATGATGAGTTCGCCGCTCATTTCGCCACTCCCTTCGCTTTCAGGGCACGGGCCAGACGTTCCACCGTGAAGGCGCAACCGACCGCCGGTACGGATTGCGACGCACCGAGGCTCTTCAACAGCCCGTCATAGCGCCCGCCGCCCGCGATCACCTTTTCGGGACCGAGCTCCGG
>CAYSVF010000544.1:0-2055 GCA_964434415.1 uncultured Parvibaculum sp. | reverse complement strand
TCTCTTTTGAGGGAAGATCATGAGGGCCTTTTTCGTCGAGTGACTGGAGACGTAGGACACCGATCACTAAGGCTGCGATGGCGAGGACGGTGAGGAGGAAAAGGACTCCTAAAATGATCCAGACGGCGCGGTTATTGCTTTTTGTTGGTGTTGAGGGGGCCGGGCCTTCTGGATTCAACGAGGGAGGGACGCTCACGGGGGTTATTGTACGTCTGAACTAACTGAAAGGTGGCTAGGAAATCTCCGTGGTTTGTTTGAACCATCAGGCTAAGTGCTAAGTGGTTGCCGGGTCCAAGGACCGTAGGGTTGGGGTGATTTCGGGGGAGGGCGGTCTAAATGTGGAAAGCACGGGGTATCTTATGCCTCTGGTCTGGGGAGTTGCCCGAGTGGCCAATGGGAACAGACTGTAAATCTGTCGGCGAACGCCTTCGCAGGTTCGAATCCTGCACTCCCCACCATCCTTGACCGACAATTGAATATGGTCTTGCCCCCGTAGCTCAGAGGTAGAGCGTTCCCTTGGTAAGGGAGAGGTCACGAGTTCAATTCTCGTCGGGGGCTCCAGTTCGTTTAGGAGGGTGTTTTGTTCGATTTTGGGTTTAAAAATCGGAATCCTGTTGGGAATAGGGGCTTGGAAATTAAGAACTTGTAGAGGGGCGATCAGACTTTCCATCTGCGACGTTCTAAGGGTTGTTATGAAGAAAATGCTGCTGTTTCCGTTGCTCGGCGTTGCCGCCGCTAGTCTGACCGGTTGTGGGGGTACGGCTTCCACGGTGCTTGGTGAAAACGAAGCGGTCGTTGCGATGATTCAAGGCACCGGTGTGGCCGGAGTTGAAATGACCATATCGCCGAATGAAGGAGCGGTGGACCATCCGGACGGATGTACCGTTGATGACCCGGGATTTGGTTGTACGGGATCTGAAAACGCGAACACCAAACAGATCAATTTTGAGACCAACAGTGATGCTTCGGACACTCCCTACTATCTTTATCTTGACAACAACACGCTAGCGGCGATTGATGTTGAGCTCACGGTTATGATGAACGGGGACGAAGAAGTGAGCGAGATGGTCACGGTTCCGGTCGGCGGAGCAACGGTTTACGCTCATATCTTCCGGAATAACGCAGAAGCGATTCAATAACGCGTCTGCTAAAGATCCTGTGTGGTGGCTACCCTCGCTGGGGTGGCCACCTTTTGTTTTGACAAGATCGGAATATTGGGGCTGGGTGGTGGTTCGGTATCGTTTTGCTATGGAATTTGAACCACGGATTGCCAACGAGCGAGTCGAGAAGGCGACTGGGTACGGCTGGGATCATTGGATTGAGGTGTTGGACGGCATGGAGGGGCCGAAGATCGGGCATACGGAGATGGCGCGTCGGTTAGGTGAGGAGCATGGTGTGAGTTTGTGGTGGTGCCAGTCCATAGCGATCGAGTATGAGATTTTTAGGGGGATGCGGGTTCCGCAGCAGAAGACGGACGGATCGTTTGCTTGCTCGGCGAGTCGGCGGGTGGACCGTGATCCGGAATTGGTTTGGGCGGATTGGACTTCGAACTCGGCGGCGGAAGAGTGGTTTGGGGAGGGAGCGGAGGTCTCTTTGGAGCCGGGGGTTGGTTATTCGCTGGGGTCGTTGCAGGGTGAGGTGAAGCGGATTCGGGACGATGAGCTTTCTTTGTTCATCACTTTGCTGACCGGAGGGGAGGCGAATGTTTGGGTGACGACGGTTGACTCGGGGAAAACGCAGGTGCAGTTGCATCTGACGAAGCTTGAGAGTGAGGGTGAGGCTCACGAATGGAAGGGGCGGATTAAGGAGTTGTTGGATCGGTATCGGGATTCGGTGAGCTAGTTTTTTCCACCAAATGAATGGACTGATTTTCTTCCCTTACTTTTGTCTGGGGTTTAAAAAGCGGTGAAACAATGGTTGCTTCACCGCTTGGTGGATGGCCTTAGATGACGCTTTTGACGGCGTCTACTACGGCTTCGACGGTCATGCCGAGGTGTTCGTAGACGTCATCGCCGGGGCCGGACTCGCCGTAGCGGTCGATGCCGATGCTGGCTC
>CAYSVF010000543.1:0-2058 GCA_964434415.1 uncultured Parvibaculum sp. | reverse complement strand
ACTGGAAGGACGTCGAAGGCCCGGATGGCAAACCGATGGAGTTCTCGGAGAACAACCTGGTCGAAGTGCTGAAGCGCTTCCCGTGGTTCCGGAAGGCCGCCTATCAGGGTTGGCGGGAAAGCCAGGACGGCGCGTCCAAGCTGGGAAACTGAGACAGGCGGCGGTCGTCTGGGCGCGTGAGATACTCGGAGAGGAAGCGCGCGCCGAACCCGCCACGATCGACGAGGACGTTCAACGTCAGTTCGAGATGATGAATGTCGAGATCGCCGCCGATCCCGAGACCGAAAGCGAAAACTATTTCCCCGTCCTGATGGAAAACGCCTTCGCTCTCATGCTCTTCCTTCAGCTTGAGACCCAGTGGCGGACCGCGGTCGACCAAGGGCAAATCATCTGGTGGGGCCTCGACTACACACCGGTGATCGAGTTTCTGAAGCTGAAGGCGAAAAAGAAAAAGCGTGCCGAACTCTTCGACATGCTCCGCGAGATGGAAAATGCAGCGCTGCCGGTTTTGAACGGCGGCAAGTGTAGAAAGGAAGACGAGCCGTGACCTTTGTCGCCAGCTTCACGCTCGAAGGCGACGCCTCCAGCCTCAAAAGCGAGGTGAAGGGGTCGGTCGACGAATTCGAGAAGCTGGATGCCGAGGCCGACCAGGCCGCGGCCTCCGCGCGACGGGCGGCGCAAGGCCTCGATACGCTGCAAACGGCGTCCGCCCGATCTTCTTCCGCCATTGCCGCGCAGGGCGGCCAGCTCAAATTGACGGCCGCTCAATATCGCGAGTTGATGCGAGAAGCGGTCGCTTCCGGGCGTACCATCGACGAAGTCGTCTCGCAGCAGACCGCTGATCTTTCCCGCCTCCGCGCGGCCTATGATCCGCTCTTCGCCGCCCAACAGCGCTACCGGAACCAGCTTGCGGAGATCCGCGCGGCCCATGCGGCCGGCGCGCTGCCCGAAGCGCAGATGCGAACGGCGATCGCGCGCACGAAGCAGTCTTTTGCCGAGGAAGTGCCGATCATCCGCTCGTCGACGGCCGCGCTGATGGATCGCTCGAAAGCGGTTCAGCTACAGCGCTGGCAGCTTATCAACCTCGGTCAGCAGGTGCAGGACGTCGGCGTACAGCTCGCCATGGGCATGAACCCGGCCATGATCGCCGCGCAGCAAGGCCCGCAGATCGTGAGTGCGACCGGCGGTCTTCGCAACTTCACCGCGCTCGCGCGCCAGGCGATCACGCCGGCACGGATCGCCGTCGGCGGATTGACGGCGGCGCTCGCGACCGGCGCGGCGGCGTGGGCCTCCTATCTCGCGTCGACGAAGGAGGTGGCGACCGCTCAGGCGGGTGTTGGGCGCGCTGTAGGCGCGACGACGGGCGAACTTGAGGATCTCGCCCAACAAGCGGCCGACACGGGCGAGGTGTCGGTTCGCCAGGCGCGGCAGATGGAGGTCGCCTTCCTCCGGACCGGCCGTATTGGCAAGGAGACGATGACCGGCCTGATCGCTATCTCCAAGGACTATGCCGCGACGCTCGGCATGTCGGTAGAAGATGCGGTCGCGGATCTTGCGAAGAAATTCGCCGATCCGGTCAAGGGCGCGGAGGAACTGAACAAGTCGCTCGCGGCGCTCAGCGACCGTGAGGCGGAACAACTGAAACGGCTTGCCGAAAGCGGCGATCGCATGGGTGCGCAGGCAATCCTTATGGATGCGCTGAGCCGGTCGACCGTCGACTACGGCGACACGGTCACCGCGCTGGGGCGGGCATGGGATTGGGCGGCCCGGATGGGGTCGAATTTCTGGGATGCATTCGGCGGGGCGATCAATCGCGGGTTCGACAATGCGCCGGCTTCCGAAGATCGTCTTCAGCGTCTGATCCAGATGCGCGACAGGATGATGTCGCAAGACGTGCCCAGCTATGAGACGCGGAACCGCGACCGGAGTGTTGCGTATCTGAACAGCGAGATCGCTCGGCTGCGGGCGCAGGTCAAGGAGGCCCGCGATCAGGGTGCCGGCGCTGACGCAAATCGGCTTTCCACGCGGGCGGGCGACATTACCCGGCGCTATACGCCC
>CAYSVF010000542.1:0-2060 GCA_964434415.1 uncultured Parvibaculum sp. | reverse complement strand
CGGGCCGTTCGCCATCCTGCCCATGGTGGGGAACCGGTCCTCGCTCGTCTGGACGGAGAAGACGGCGGATGCGAAGGCGATCCTGTCGCTCGATGACGAGGAATTCGCCGCGGAGATGCGCGAGCGTTTCGGCGATTATCTGGGCGATTGCGCGCCGGTCGGCCCGCGCTGGTCCTACCCGCTCACGCTTCAGCTGTCGCGCGAATATGTGAAGCCGCGACTGGCGCTGGTTGCCGACGCCGCGCATGGCGTGCATCCGATTGCGGGGCAGGGGCTCAATCTGGGCCTGCGCGATGTGGCGGCGCTGGCCGAAGTGCTGGTGGATGCCGCGCGGCTCGGCCTCGATATCGGGCAGATCGATGTGTTGAAGCGCTATGAACAATGGCGTCGCTTCGACAACACCGCGCTCTCCTTCATGATGGACGGGCTCAACCGGCTCTTCTCCAACGACATCGCGCCGGTGCGTCTCGCACGCGATCTGGGGCTCGGCGTCGTCAACCAGATCGGCCCGCTCCGCCGGCTCTTCATGCGCCATGCCGGTGGAGCGGTGGGCGACCTGCCGAGGCTTCTAAGAGGCGAGGCGGTTTAGTTTTCCGTCGCTTGAAACATGCGTCGCGTCATGGCCCGACTTGTTCGGGCCATCCACGTCTTTATGCGATGACGCAAGTCGTGGATGCCCCGCATAAAGCGGGGCATGACGACCGAGTTGCATGGCTGCACTCAATCCCGGCTGAGGCCTTTCTGCTCCAGCGCGTAGAGATAGTCGGTCCAGATCTTTTCCTGATCCCTTCCGAGGCGGTAGAGCGTTTCCCAGGTGTAGAGCCCGGTATCGTGGCCGTCGGAAAAGATGAGACGGACGGCGTAATTGCCGACGGGCTCAAGATTGTCGATAGCGACATCGCGCTTGCCGCCGAGGGTCACCTTCTGGCTCGCGCCATGGCCCTGCACTTCCGCCGACGGGCTTTCGACGCGCAGATATTCCGCAGGCAGATGGAATGTCGAACCGTCATCGAACGTCACTTCGAGGGCGCGTTCGGATTTTCTGAGTTTGATGTCGGTCGGCCATGGGGCCGGGGACGCGTCGGCCATGGGGCTCAGTCGTCCAGCGCGCGGGCTTCGTCCACCAGCATGATCGGAATGCCGTCACGGATCGGGAAGGCGAGTTTCGCCTTTTCCGAGATCAGTTCCTGGTGCTCCCGGTCATAGGAGAGGGTGGTCTTGGTCAGCGGACAGACAAGGATTTCCAGAAGCTTCGGGTCCACTTCGGGGCGGGCGCCGCGCGGGGCGTTGTCGCCGGTTTTGTCGACGGTCTCTGGCGTGTCGCTCATTCCGATATCCTCTGTGACGGGCTGACTTCCCGACGGGTTGTCTTCGCGCCCTTATGCCATGAAACCCGTGCGGGAAGAAATTACTGAACGGTCTTGCCGTTATCCGATCCCTGAAGGGCCACCTCGGTGAGGGCGATCAGCATCTGGTTGCGGTCTTCCAGCGTCTTCGCTTCCAGCAGCGCCTGTTTTTCCTTCGGGCCGTAGGGGCTGATGGTGCAAAGCGAGTTCACGAGGTTCTCGTTCGACGATGCCTTGATCGCGCGCCAGTCCGCCTGAAGTTCATAGACGTCCAGATATTGCTTCAGCACTTCGATGAGGCGTTCGCGGCTCACCTCCTCCTCGCCCCGGCCGGGGGTGAGATCGTCGATATACTCGTTCCACGCGACCTCGCATTGCCGGTAGGGCGTCATCGCGTCGAGTTCCCTGACGATGCTGAAACGGGAAACGCCGGTCAGCGTGATGACCAGCCGCCCGTCCGGCGTTTCGGCATAGGACGTGATGCGGCCCGCGCAGCCCACTTTCAGCAGCGGCGGATTATCGGAAGGGCGGATCACGTCTTCCGACTCCGGCTCGGGCTGGACCATGCCGATGATGCGCTCGCCGCGCATGGCGTCGTCTACCATCTGCAGATAGCGAGGCTCGAAGATATTGAGCGGCAATTGCCCGCGCGGCAGCAGCAGCGCGCCGGCCAGCGGAAAGACGGGGATTACCGAGGGCAGGTCCTCAAGGGAT
>CAYSVF010000541.1:0-2061 GCA_964434415.1 uncultured Parvibaculum sp. | reverse complement strand
CAACAAGGAGAAGTTCGTAAAGGACGTCGTTGCCGCCTGGACCAAGGTGATGAACGCCGACCGCTTCGATCTGGAAGCCTGATCGGAAAAACAGCCTCTCCGCGTCATCTGACGCGGGGAGGCATTTTCAGGCGACACGCGTCCATTTCGTCTTGTCGGACAGAAAGCGCTGCGTCTCTTCCGGGCTCAGCGGATGCGAGTAGAAATACCCCTGCATCTCGGAACAACCGATGATGCCTAACAGATCATGCTGGATTTTCGTCTCCACCCCCTCCGCCGTAACGGGAATTCCCAAGACGCGAGCGAGATAGGTGACAGCATGCACGATCGCCTCGGACTCACCGTTCGTTACAATGTCATGGACGAAGGACTTGTCGATCTTGACCTTATCTACATCGAGCTTTTGAAGATGGGTCAGGCTTGAGTATCCAGTACCGAAATCATCAAGAACGATTTTAATGCCCGCGGCGCGCAACCTTCTCAGTTGCTCGCGCACAATCTGATCCGTGTCGAGAACAGCGCTTTCGGTCAACTCCAGTTCCAGATTCGACGGCTCGAATCCGGTTTGTTCCAGAATGCCGAGAATCTTGTCGACCAAGCTGTCTTCGCGCATCTGAACGGGGGAGAAGTTCACGGCCAGTACAAGATCAGGCCATCGCGCCATCATCGTACAGGCCTGTTTCAGTACCCACTCGCCAAGCGGCACGATCAGACCGGTTTCCTCAGCAATAGGAATGAACTCCTCTGGCTGCAACAACCCGAATTCAGAGTGACGCCAACGGACCAGCGCCTCCATCCCCGCGAGCTTTTCGCCCGCCGTGCTGAAGAGCGGCTGATAGTGAACTTCCAGACCACTTTCGGTCGCCAGGCTCTCCCGCAGATCGTTCTCGAGCTGCCGGTCGTGGCGGATACGATCGTCAAGTACGCTTGTGAAGCGTCGAAAACAGGCCCTACCTTCGCGCTTCGCCTGATAGAGCGCGACATCAGCCCGGCGCTGAAATTCGGTACTGTTGAGATCATCGATCGCGTCGGCGATGCCAACGGATGCGCTCAGGAAAACGCGGCCGCCTTCGATGTCGAACGGCTCGGCACCTGCTTCGAGAATGCGATGGCAGACAAGGTCCACATCCGCGTCATCGCCGCGATCGATCAGCAACACGGCGAATTCGTCGCCACCCAACCGCGAAACGGTATCGGAGGCGCGCACGATCGTCGTCAGTCGCTCTGCAAAAGCCTGAATCAGTGCGTCGCCGGCCTGATGGCCGTAAGTGTCATTGACTTCCTTGAAACGGTCGAGGTCGATGTAGAGCAGGGCACAGCGCTCGCCCGTCCGAGCACCGCGAAGCAGCGCCTGATCGATGCGCTCATTAAGCAAGGCGCGATTTGGCAAACCGGTCAGCGTGTCGTGGAATGCCAGATAGTGGCTATGAGCTTCCGCCTCGCGATAGGCCGTCACATCCGTGATGGTCGCGACGAGATAGGAGGCGTCGTCGAGCTCTACACTGCGCTTGCGCGTTATTACCGTGCGGGGACGGCCTCTCGCATCGGTGACCTGTTCTTCATTTTCTGAAAGGGCGCCGGATTCGAAAACGCGGTTATCGGCGGCATGAAACACCTCGACTTCTTCTTCCGGGAACAGGTCGAAGTCGGAAAAGCCGAGCATGACTTCGCGAGAATGACCGAAAAACTGGCAAGCCGCTTCGTTAAGCAAAACGATGCGATGGTCGGTATTCTTGATGAACACCGGCAGCGGCATCACGTCGATGATGGCCTGAAGATCGGAAATACTGGTGATATTGACGGCTGTTTTCATGAGCTCTCGGCTCCAAAGCGCCACATGTTGCGTCCAGTGCGGCAGCCGTAAACGATAACCTCACCAATGTTACCAAAAGTTAGGGATTTGGGGGGAGATGCGGGCCGCATAGCCACGGCATATAGGGACCGGCTATCGGGCGGAGCATCACGCCGTGAAAGCATCTCGGCGGTATGGCGGAAGGGGTGGGATTCGAACCCACGAGACGGTTCCCCGCCTGCCGGTTTTCAAGACCGGTGCCTTCAACC
>CAYSVF010000540.1:0-2061 GCA_964434415.1 uncultured Parvibaculum sp. | reverse complement strand
CGCTCCATCTGCGTGCCCACATGGGAAGGCAAGCGCGGCAATCCGGTGCTCTGGAGCGCGGAATATTTCGAAGAAATTCAATCGCTTACCGGCGACACCGGCGCGAAACAGCTCTTTGCGGCGCATGCCGACGAGATCGCCGAAGTGCCCATGCCCGACGATGCGACGCTGAAGGACATCGACCTCATGACCTCGCTGGAAGCTCGCAGAAAGCGAGGTTGAAGTGAGTTCTTGTCGAGATCGAGCGAGGTTCTTTGCGAGCTGAACCCGAGCTTCCGGAGAATGTCGCCATCCTTCGAGACAGACCTCAGCCCACCCTTCACCCGACCCTGCCGAGCCAGGCCCCGCGCGGCGGGAGCGCGACCGCGCCATCCGAGAAAGAGGCCCCGGCGAGCGAAAAGATGTCCCCGGCCGCCGTCAGTGTGTCCGGCAGCGCGAAGCGCGCCTCCCCCTCCTTGCCGAGATTGAAGACGCAGAGAATCTTTTCCCCGCCTCCCTCTCTTGTAAACGCGAGCACGCTGCCTTCCGTATCGAGGAAGGAGATATCCCCATGGCCGAGCGCGGGGTGCGCATGGCGGAGCGCGACGACGGCGCGCGCATGGGCAAGCACGGAGGCCTCGTCCGCCGCCTGCACATCCACCGCGCGCTCGCGGTGATAATCCGGGATCGGCAGCCAGGGCGCGCCCGAGCTGAACCCGGCCTGCGCCTTCTTGCCCTCCCACGGCATCGGCGTGCGGCAGCCATCGCGGCCCTTGGCCCAGGGGAAATAGAGATCGCCCACGGGGTCGTGAATGTCCTTCTGCTCAAGGTCGACCTCGGGCAGGCCCAGCTCCTCGCCCTGATACATCAGCGCCGTGCCCTTGAGCGACAGGAGCAGCGTGAGCGCGAGCTTCGCCAGCGCATCGTCGCCCTGCCCGCCGCCCCAGCGGGTGACGGGCCGGACGACATCGTGATTGGAAAAGGTCACGCAAGGCGTGAGGTCCGGCAGATCGGCCAGCAGATCCTCGTAATAGTCGCGGAAGAGCTGCGGCTGGAACATGAAGTCTTCGATGAAGGCGAAGGTATAGGCGCTGTGGAGATGCTCCTGCCCGGTATAGGCGCCCAGCATTTCCGGCCGCTCGGAGAACTCGCCGAAGGCGAAGCGGCCCTCATACTCGTCCATCACCTTGCGCACTTCGCGCATCGCCCATTCGTTCTCGGGCGTGTTCGCGTCGTGAATATGCTGCTGCAGGCGCGGCGCATGGGCCCAGTCGAGGAATGTCCTCTCTTCGCGCGGCACCGGCGGATTATCCGTCAACTGAGGATCGTGGACGTAGCTATTCGCCACATCGAGGCGGAAGCCGTCCACCCCCCGGTCGAGCCAGAAGCGCAGCACGTCCATGCAGGCGGCGACCACCTCGGGCTTGTGGAAATTGAGCTTGGGCTGCTGCTTCAGAAATTTGTGGAAGTAATATTGCCGCCGCACCGGATGCCACGACCAGGCGGGCCCGCCAAAGGCCGACATCCAGTTGTTCGGCACCGTGCCGTCTTCCTTCGCCTCCGCCCAGACATACCAGTCCGACTTCGCATTGTCCTTCGAGAGCTGGCTTTCGAGAAACCACGGATGCCGGTCGGAGGTATGGCTCAACACCTGGTCGAGAATGAGCTTCATGCCCCGCTCATGCGTGGCGGCGAGCAGCCGGTCGAAGGCGTCCAGCGTGCCCATTTCCGGCGCGATGCCGATATAGTCGGAAATGTCATAGCCGAAATCGCGATTGGGCGTCGGGTAGATGGGCGAAAGCCAGACCGCATCCGCGCCGAGCCCGGCGATATGGTCGAGCTTCCGCTCGATGCCGGCAAGGTCGCCGATGCCGTCGCCATTCGTATCGAGAAAGCTGCGCGGATAGATCTGATAGACGACCGCCCCTTTCCACCATTCCCCTGCCATCTCGCCTCGACTCCCCTCGTTTTTCGTTGGCGACAGAGTGCATGGGCGGGAGGACGGAGGCAAGGCGGGACGTCCCCCTTCACCGTCATGGCCCGGCTTGTCCGGGCCATCCACGTCTTGGCGGCTGTAAAGGC
>CAYSVF010000539.1:0-2061 GCA_964434415.1 uncultured Parvibaculum sp. | reverse complement strand
GGCTTCATCAGACTACAGAGCAAAGGAGCGACCCTTGGCCAACCTGCTTGTTCTCGTCCGCCACGGACAGAGTGACTGGAATAAGAAAAACCTTTTCACGGGCTGGCGCGATCCGGAGCTGACCGAGCAGGGCAAGGAAGAGGCCCGGGAAGCCGGCGAAGCGCTGAAAAAGGGCGGCTATCATTTCGATGTCGCCTATACCTCCGCGCTGACGCGCGCGCAGGAGACGAACCGCATCCTGCTGGAAGAACTCGGCCAGACCGACATCGAGATCGTGAAGGACCAGGCGCTGAACGAGCGCGACTATGGCGATCTTTCCGGCCTCAACAAGGACGATGCCCGCGAGAAATGGGGCGAGGAACAGGTCCATATCTGGCGCCGCTCCTTCGACGTAGCCCCGCCCGGCGGCGAAAGCCTGAAGATGACGGCGGAGCGCGTGCTGCCTTACTACGAGGCGAATATCCTGCCGCGCGTGCTGAAGGGCGAGAAGGTGCTTGTGGCCGCGCATGGCAACAGCCTGCGCGCGCTCGTCATGCAGCTCGACGGTCTCTCGGAAGACGAGATCACCAAGCTCAACATCGCCACCGGCGCGCCGATCGTCTATGAGCTGGACGATACCGGCAAAGTACTTTCAAAGAAGATGCTGATCGAGCGCGAGGCGCACTGAGCGTTCACTGTGTCAGCGGCGCGTGCTCGGACACATGCTCGGGCGCGCCCCGCCATTCATGCAGGGCCCGGGACAGCGCATTGGCGAAGTCCCGGCGCTCGGGCACGGAGAGGAACGAGGCGACCTCCAGATCGCGGCCATGGCTGCGCAACCGGAGTTCGGTCGTCTCGTCGGGATTTTCCTTCAGGTCGAGCCGCACCCAATAGGGCTCGAAGCTATAGCCCTTCGCCCGCCCGTACTGGTCCACATGGCGCACGACCAGCTCGCTGTCGCTGAGCTGGACGGTCTCATGCGCCCGGGCGGCGCGGTAGTTGGCGCGGAACGCCCACCAGACCAGCGCCACGTCGAGCCCGCAAAAGGGCGCAACCAGCCAGGCGCCTTTCAGCGCGAAAAGAAGCCCGGCCAGAAAGTTCACCCCGACCACGATCCCCATGACGACGAGGAAGCCCTGCCGCCCCAGCGAACGATGGGGCGTGATAAGGGCGTTGAAATGCAGCCTCCCGTCCGCCGGCAAAGGCTGGTCGCCGCGATGTTCCGGCAATGGTGTCATGGTTGTATAGAATAGGGTTCGAGCCGCCGCCCGACAATGCGCGGCAGCGCCGCAGCCGGAGAGCCTGTCCCATGCCCCTGATGAAGAAGCCCGCTATCGAAGAGTTTTTCCGCCGTCTGCAAAAGGCGCTGCCGGAGCCGGAGACGGAGCTTCAATACCATAATCCCTATACGCTGCTGGTGGCCGTGGTGCTGTCGGCACAGGCGACCGACAAGGGCGTCAACAAGGCGACCGAAAAACTCTTCAAGATCGTCGATACGCCACAGAAGATGGTGAAGCTCGGGCTCGGCAAGCTCACCGACCACATCAAGACCATCGGGCTTTACCGCAACAAGGCCAAGAACGTCATCGCGCTGTCGGAACAGCTTATCGCACAGCATGGCGGCGAGGTGCCGCGCTCGCGCGAAGCGCTGGAGGCGCTGCCGGGCGTGGGGCGCAAGACGGCGAATGTGGTTTTGAATGTCGCTTTCGGCGAGCCGACCATCGCGGTCGATACGCATATCTTCCGCGTTTCCAATCGCACCGGTCTCGCGCCGGGGAAGAATGTGCTGGAGGTCGAACAGAAGCTCGAAAAGCGCGTGCCGGACGAGTTCCGGCTCCATGCCCATCACTGGCTGATCCTGCACGGGCGCTATGTCTGCAAGGCCCGCAGGCCCGACTGCCCGGCCTGTCCGGTGAACGATCTTTGCCTGTTCAAGGGAAAGACGGTCGCGGCCTGACACCGTTCCCGCATCACGACATCGGTGCCGAGCGCTTCGAGGCCACTGCGTCGATACAATCCTGCTTGTCGGCGGATCCGCCTTCGCGGCGGCGGGCGTCGATATAGGTCGAGCCCATCCGGCCC
>CAYSVF010000538.1:0-2075 GCA_964434415.1 uncultured Parvibaculum sp. | reverse complement strand
GGGAACGGACGAATATACGCTTTACACCACCAGTCAGAACCCGCATGTCGCCCGTCTCGTCCTCTCGGCATTCGTCGGCGTCGCGCCGGAACACAAGCTGCGCGTGATCGCGCCGGATGTCGGCGGCGGTTTCGGCTCGAAGATCTTTATCTATGCCGAGGAAACCGCCTGCGCCTGGGCATCGGCGAAGGTCGGACGCCCAATCAAATGGACCTGCAATCGCTCCGAAGCGTTCCTCTCCGACGCGCATGGCCGTGACCATCTGAGCCACGCCGAATTGGCGCTCGACGCCGATGGCAAGATGCTGGGCCTGCGCGTGAAGACGGTCGCCAATCTCGGTGCCTATCTCTCCACCTTCTCCGCCGCCGTGCCGACCTATCTCTACGGTACGCTTCTATCGGGCCAGTACGACCTGCCCGCCATTCATGTCGAAGTGGACGGCGTTTATACGCATACCGCGCCGGTGGATGCCTATCGCGGCGCGGGCCGGCCGGAAGCGACCTATCTCATCGAGCGGATCGCCGAGACCGCCGCCCGGGAAATCGGCATGGATCCGGCGGAGTTCCGCCGAAAGAATTTCGTGCGGACCTTCCCGCACCAGACGCCGGTCATCATGAATTACGATGTCGGCAATTACGAAGCCTCGCTCGACGCAGCCCTTGAAGCCATCGACTACAAGGGCTTTCCGGCACGCCGCGCGGAAGCGGAAAAGCGCGGCAAGCTGCGCGGTATCGGCTTCTCCACCTATATCGAGGCTTGCGGGCTAGCTCCCTCGGCCGCGGTTGGTTCGCTCGGCGCAGGTGTGGGACTTTGGGAATCCGCCGAAGTGCGTGTGAACCCGACAGGGAATATCGACGTGCTGACCGGCTCGCACAGCCACGGCCAGGGCCATGAAACGACTTTCGCGCAGCTCGTGTCGTCCCGCCTCGGCGTCCCGCTCGACGATGTGGAAATCGTGCATGGCGACACCGACAAGGTGCAGTTCGGCATGGGGACCTATGGCTCGCGCTCCGGCGCGGTCGGCATGAGCGCCATTTCCCGCGCGCTCGACAAGATCGAAGCCAAGGCAAAGAAGATCGCCGCCCATCTGATGGAGGCCGCCGTCGAGGATATCGTCTTCGAGAACGGCACCTTCACCGTGCAGGGCACGGACAAGAGCATGGCCTGGGCGGAACTCTCGCTCGCCGCCTACACGGCACACGGCTTTGCCGGCAGCGACCTTGAACCGGGCCTCAAGGAAGGCGCTTTTTACGATCCGACCAACTTCACCTTCCCCGCGGGCTGCCATATCTGCGAGGTCGAGATCGATCCGGATACGGGTGTCACGAAGATCGCCAATTTCGTGGCCGTAGACGATTTCGGCACCATCATCAATCCCATGATCGTCGAGGGACAGGTCCATGGCGGCATCGCGCAGGGCGTCGGCCAGGCGCTGCTGGAGCATGGCGTCTACGATCCGGAATCCGGCCAGCTCATGACCGGCTCCTATATGGATTACTGCATGCCGCGCGCGGATGATCTGCCGAGCTTCCAGCTCGGCTTCACCTCCACGGAGTGCCCCTCGAACCCGCTCGGCATGAAAGGCTGCGGCGAGGCAGGCGCCATCGCCTCCCCGCCCGCCATCATCAATGCCGTGACGGACGCCCTCAGCATTCGCGAAATTGCCATGCCGGCGACGCCGGCGCGTGTCTGGGCCGCGCTGCAAGCAAAGCAGCCCCGCGCAGCCGCCGAATAAGGAGAAGCCCCCATGTACCAGTTCAACTATCACCGCCCCAAGACGCTGGACGAAGCCGTGAAAGCGCTTGCCGATGCGGACGATCCGAAACTGCTGGCCGGCGGACAGACCCTTATCCCCACGCTGAAACAGCGCCTTGCCATGCCGAGCGATCTCGTCGATATCGGCTCGCTGGCCGACCTGCGCTACATCAAGGCCGAAGGCGATGCGCTGACCATCGGCGCGGGCACCAAACATGCCGATGTCGCGGCCTCGGCCGATGTCATGAAACACAATCCGGCGCTAGCAAAGCTCGCCGACAATATCGGCGACCCCGCCGTCCGCCATATGGGCACGCTGG
>CAYSVF010000537.1:0-2082 GCA_964434415.1 uncultured Parvibaculum sp. | reverse complement strand
GCATGGACCCAGACCTGCATCCCTTAGTGACTGAGCAGCGCGGCAAGGACGGCCAGATGGTTCTGAAGGCCCGCGACGCCGGCGGGCGAGGCCATGCCGATCAGATGCACCGCGCCGCCCAGAGGGCGTGCCCTGGCGATGAGCTGGCGGATGACGGGGTGATTGGTGATGGCATCGTCGCCGCTCGCCTCGAGCGCCCGGTTCACCTTCAGCAGCGGGTGTTCGACGGGGGCGCCTGCGCCAAGCGTCTGATAGGCGGCCTGCGCATTGCCGGGCTGGCCGGGGGCAAGGCCCACCGCTTCGCCGGATGCGACGAGCGAGGTCTCAAGCCCCTTGCCGGCAAGCCGGTCGAAAATCGGCGTGCGCGCCAAGGCGATGGCGTTGGCTTCGCGTTCCGCGCGAAGTCCCCAGCCGTCCAGTGTTACGAGGACAAGGGGTCGGACGCCGTTCATGATCTTTCGGAGTATGGTGAAAATGGTGCCGCATTCCCGGGCGAATCGTCAGGCCCGCGAGACAACTGAAGGTAATGGAACACCGGTTGTGTGTCCATGACGCGAGAAGCGGTGCGTCTGTTTCTCATGCGCGGTGATAGGGATGGCCGGCGAGAATGGTGACGGCCCTGTAGAGCTGCTCGGCGAGCATGACGCGCGCCAGCATGTGAGGCCAGGTCATTTTGCCGAAGCTCATCAGATGGTCGGCGCGCTTGCGGATCTCCGGTGCAAGGCCGTTGGCGCCGCCGATCAGGAACACCGCTTCGGGAGCGCCCTCGTCGCGCCAGGCGCCAAGCCGCGCCGCGAAGGCTTCGCTGCCCTCGTTCCCGCCTCGCTCGTCCAGCGCGATCACACGGGCGCCGGCGGGGATGTTGGCAAGCAGCAGCTCCGCCTCGCGGGCCATGAGCGCGGTGCCTTCGAGGCGCTTTTTCTCCTCGACTTCGGCAAGGGAGGCCGACGGGAACCCGATGGCGCGTCCCGTTGCGGAAAGACGCGCCAGATAATCCTCGACGAGTTGTTGCTCGGGGCCGGCCCGCAAGCGGCCGACGGCGCAGATCCGCAGCCGCATCGGGGTACAATATCTCCCACCCTGCCTTCACTCAGGCAGTGCTAGCGTGGAGGACGGGCGGCGAGACGGCCGGACGTCAGTGATGCTGGGCGTCAGGCGGAATATCCGCGGCCCACATCTTCTCCAGTTTATAAAACTCGCGCACCTCAGGCCGGAAGATATGAACGACGACGTCTCCGGCATCGATCAAAACCCAGTCCGCCTGGTTGAGGCCTTCCACATCGGCCCTGCCGAAGCCCGCTTCCTTGAGCTTGCGGACAAGATGGTCGGCCACAGCGCTGACATGGCGCTGCGAACGCCCGCTGGCGACCACGAGATGGTCGGCCATGGGGGTCTTGCCTTGCAGGTCGATGGAAACGATGTCTTCGGCCTTGTCGTCATCAAGGCTGGCAAGCACTGTTGCCAGCATGGCCGAATTGCTCTCGGCGGAGGTCGCATCACGCGTCGCCGCCGTTGCGCTGGAAGCGGAAATTTCATCCCCGTCGTCCGCCCTTTCGGGCATGCGCTGGACCGTGAGGTCCCCAGGTTCAATGCTCAGGAAAATACTCCTTCAGTCTCCCGAACCAAGATTCGCAGGTCATTGCCTGCCCCCTTAAAGATAAAGGTCTGTCCATGTCGTTTCAATGAGCGTGATTTTACTGCTCTGTGACAGGGACTTATGGGATATTTACCCTGTTTTTCTCACGCCTATGCGGTGCCGGTGGGCCAGCCTTCGCTTTCGCGGATTTCGGTTGCGGAAAGAGAGCTGACGGGCCCCTCGAGAAAACAGAGTGCGGGCGCCTGCGCCGTTGCGAGCCGGCGGGCATCGCCCGTGTCGAGGACGGCCCGGCGCAAGGCCTCGGCGGCGGGTGACAGACGCGCCTTCAGCGTGTAGCCGGGCCGGGGATAGACCGCGATGGGTACCATCCGGGCCAGTTCCTTCCAGCGATACCAGCGAGGCAACTGGATCATGTTGTCCGCGCCCATGAGCCAGACGAAATGCACGTCCGGGTGGAGGGTGATGAGCGAGGCGATGGTGTCGAC
>CAYSVF010000536.1:0-2087 GCA_964434415.1 uncultured Parvibaculum sp. | reverse complement strand
GGCCGAAGTAAGCGGTAAGCCCCGCAATGCCATAGACGCTGAGGAGATAGGAAAGCGGCTCGCGCGGCTCGAGTTTCTGCGCCGTCTTGGCAGGGACGGCCGAATATTCCTGCCAGCCCGTATCGGCGAAGACGAGATCGCCGGGCTTGAAATCCACTGTGCCCGACTGGACGACTTCCGCAATGGCTCCGCCCGCCATCACCGTGCCGGCATCCACCGCCGAACGATAGGTGGCGCCCTGCATCCAGGCCCGGTTGGCAGCGTCAAGCGAGACGATCCGCGTTTTCAGCAGAAGTTCTCCTTCGCCCACCTCGGGCATGCTGCCTTCGCGAAGCTGGAAATTGCTTTCGGCGAGCTTTCCCTCCGGCGTCTCGGCCAGCAGGATCTGTCGGTTGGTTTGGGACGTGTTGGGCATGTTCTTGTCCTCCCTGAAGATTTTCGATGCGGGAGCTTAGACAAGATGAAAGCCCCCGCCCATGCGCGAGGTTGAAAAAGGCTGCACATTCGAATGTCAGAATCGGGGCAAGGGCCCTATTGTCCGCAGGCGCATCCGGCGCTAGAACAGCACTAATGCTCAATTGGAACATATCTCCCGGAAAATAACTTCATGACCGACCGGTTGCGTATTGCGCTCGCCCAACTCAACCCCACGGTGGGCGACATAAAGGGCAATCTGGAAAAGGCGATCGAGGCCCGACGCGAAGCCGAATTGGCGGGTGCGGATCTGATCGTCTTTCCGGAGCTCTTCATTGCCGGCTATCCGCCCGAAGACCTTGTTCTGCGTCCCGCTTTCCAGCGCCGGGCGCGGGAGGCCGTTATCCAGCTTGCCGAGCAGACGGCGGACGGAGGCCCGGCCGTGCTGATCGGCGCACCATGGAAGGAAGACGACAAGCTCTATAATGCCGTCCTTTATCTCGATAAGGGGGAGGTTCAGGCTCGTCGCTACAAGGTGCGTCTGCCCAATTACGGTGTGTTCGACGAGCCCCGCGTCTTCGACGGGGGCCCGCTGCCGGGACCGATCGACATTCGCGGTGTGCGTGTGGGTGTGCCGGTCTGCGAGGACATCTGGTACCCGGACGTCGTGGAGTGCCTCGAGGAAACGGGGGCCGAGCTGCTGCTTGTGCCGAACGGCTCTCCCTATGATTTCGACAAATTCGACGCCCGCATGCAGCTTGCCGTCCGGCGCATTCAGGAAAGCGGCCTGCCGATGGCCTATCTGAACCAGATCGGCGGGCAGGACGAGCTTGTATTCGATGGCGGTTCCTTCGTGCTGAATGCGGATCTCTCGCTTGCCGTCCAGATGCGGGCGTGGGAACAGGAAATCCTCGTCACCGACTGGACGCGCGAGCCGCATGGCTGGGTCTGTGCGAAGGGGGAGTGCGCGGAGGTGCCCGAAGGCGACGAGGCAATCTATCTCGCCACCGTGCGCGGGCTTCGCGACTATGTGAAGAAGAACCATTTCCCCGGCGTGGTGCTGGGGCTGTCCGGCGGTATCGACAGCGCGCTCGTGGCGGCGCTCGCCGTAGATGCACTGGGTGCGGAAAACGTCCACTGTGTCATGCTGCCTTACCGCTACACCTCGTCGGAAAGTCTTGAGGATGCGGAAGCCTGCGCAAAGGCGCTGGGTGTGCGCTACGACATCGTGCCGATCGAGGAGCCGGTGATCGGCTTCACCAACGCCCTCGAAAAGATGTTCGAGAACACGCAGTCCGACACGACGGAAGAAAATATCCAGTCGCGCTCGCGCGGTCTCATCCTGATGGCGATTTCGAACAAGTTCGGCTCAATGCTGCTGACCACAGGTAATAAATCCGAAGTTTCCGCAGGCTATGCCACGCTTTACGGAGACATGAATGGCGGCTTCAACCCGATCAAGGATCTCTACAAGAGCCGTGTCTTCAAGCTTGCAGCATGGCGTAACAATCACATGCCGAAAGGTGTGCTGGGGCCGGAAGGCGAAGTGATCCCCGAACGGATTATCACCAAGCCGCCAAGTGCCGAGCTTCGCCCGGACCAGAAGGATGAGGACAGCCTGCCGCCTTATGAGGTGCTGGACGACATTCTCGAATGTCTGGTCGAGCATGAAA
>CAYSVF010000535.1:0-2089 GCA_964434415.1 uncultured Parvibaculum sp. | reverse complement strand
CCGGATATCCATGCGCGAGGTTTTCGCAGGTGTCGCCGCCGACAGGATCTTTCTAAATATCGACATCGAGGGCGGCGAGTATGAAATTCTCGATGAAATCGTGAAAAACAAGGACCGGCTTACGGGCTTGGTCATGGAATTTCACGACTGTCCGCAGCATCTGGACGAAATTCATTCATTCGTCAAAGAGATAGGTCTGCCGATCGTGCATATTCATGCGAACAATTACGCTCCCGTGGACAAGTCGGGGTTACCGTTCGTGCTGGAAATCAGTTTCAGCAAACGTCCGTGGCCCTCCTGCCGGGCCGGCTCGTATCCTCATCGATTGGATATGCCGAATAATCCGATGGGGGACGAAATCCAGCTTTCCTTTGTGGCCTGACGGCATCGAAAATCGAAGAGGTGGACGAGGCGATCCGCACCGGTCGAACCGCCACACTGCTTCAGGAAACAGGACGACCTCTCCATGACAACGAACAAACGCATCGTCCTTTCCAGCGACCATGCCGCCATTGCGCTTCGGCAGGCCATCGCCGCTCATATCGAGGCGCAGAGCTTCGAGGTGGTCGATATCGGCCCCACGACGCCTGAGAGCACGCATTATCCAAAGCATGGTGAAGCGGCGGCGCGGCTTGTTGCCTCCGGCGATTGCCGGTTGGGCATCATCCTGTGCGGCACGGGGCAGGGCATCATGATGGCGGCGAACAAGGTGAAGGGCATCCGCTGCGGCGTCTGCGCCGACACATTCTCGGCCCGCATGATCCGCCAGCACAATGACGCCAACATGCTGTCGCTCGGCGCGCGCGTGGTCGGCGAGGGGCTGGCGCTCGATATCGTGGCTGCATTCCTCGCCGCCGAGTTCGAGGGCGGAAGACACGCGACGCGGGTGGAGATGATCGAGGCGCTGGAAGGGTAAGGACCGCCCCGGTTTTGAAAGCCGGTCAGGCCGCCCTCACCCCGACAACCGCGCCGCGGTGGATGACGTGCTCGATGGCGTCGTCTTCGCCGAGGGCGGCGATGTTTTCGAGCGGATCGATCCTTGTCAGGACCATATCCGCCGCCGCGCCGGGCGTGAGCGTGCCGATCTTTCCGTCCAGGCCGCAGAGACGCGGATTGACGACATACATGGACCGCAGGATTTCTTCCGGCGTTTCGACCTCCGCGCGGATCGCGAATTCGCGGCGCTGGCGCGACTGGCTTTCGCCGATGAGATCCGTGCCCCAGCCGAGCGTGACGCCGGCCTCGCGGGCGATTTCGAGCGAGCGGAGCCCTGCGTCCAGCACCTTGGTGTTCTTGGCGAGGTTCGCCGCCGGGAACCCCATCTTGCGCCCGATAAGGTCCATCGCCTCATAGGTGGAAAGGGTGGGCACCATCACCGCGCCGTGGCGCGCGACGGCGGCGGCGGCGCCTGCGTCGATCATGTTGCCATGCTCGATGGTGTGGACGCCGTTCTCCACGGCCATGGCGATCGATTCCGGCGAATAGGCATGCGCGGCCACATAGGTTTGGCGGTGACGCGCCTCCTCGCAGGCAGCCATGATTTCCGCTGCCGTGTACTGAACGGATTCCAGCGGGTCGGCGGGCGAGGCGACGCCGCCCGAGACATGGATCTTGATGAAGTCCGAGCCGTCGCGCAGATTGTGCCGCGCGGCCTTGCGCACCGCGTCCGGCCCGTCGGCGACGATGCCGAAAGCGGTGTGGCGCATCTCGCAGGCGCAGGTCGGCACGGGGCGGGGGCCCGATTCCGCATCGCCATGTCCGCCCGTCTGGGTGAGCATCCGCCCGGCGCGGATAATGCGCGGGCCCTCGGCCATGCCGGCCCTGATGGCGCGCATCAGCCCTTCGACATCGCCGCCCAGATCGCGCACCGTGGTGAAGCCGCGCCGGAGCGTTTCCTTTGCGAGCCGCGCCATGACGATGCCGAACTCGACCTCGGACCAGCGCTGAAGCTTCGCGAAATCGAGCGTCGCGAGGCGGAAATGCACATGCGCGTCGATGAAGCCGGGCAGCAGGAAACCGCCCCTGGCGTCGATCTCGCGGTCGGCGGCGGCGTTCTCGCCGATGGCGACGATCTTGCCGTCCTCTGAAA
>CAYSVF010000534.1:0-2096 GCA_964434415.1 uncultured Parvibaculum sp. | reverse complement strand
GCGCGGGCGGGCATCTTTCCGCCGTGACGCTTCTGCGCATGCGCGACCGGCACGGCTATACCGGGTTCAAGGGCGCCAATCTCGTCTTCGGCGCCTTCGACCTCACCATGACGCCGAGCCAGCGCGCCTTCGGCGACGAGCGGCTCATCCTGCGCACGATCGACATCGAGAAGTTCCGCGAGGCGACATGGCCGGAGACGCAGGATTTCAGCGATCCGGATATTTCGCCGCTTCATGCGCAGCTGCACGACATGCCCCCCGCCCTCTTCACCATCGGGACGCGGGATGCACTGCTGGACGATTCGCTCTTCATGCATGCGCGCTGGCTTGCCGCGGGCAATGAAGCGGAACTCGCCGTCTATCCGGGCGGGGCGCATGGCTTCATCGCCTTTCCCGGCGAGCTGTCGAAATCGGCGAATGACCGCATGGACGACTTCCTGAAAGGCATTGTCGGGTAGGCTGCCGTTTCCACCCGATGCAGGATCAGGTTCGTCATGAGTGATTTCATCGACTCGTATCGCGGCAGCGTGAATACGTGGGAATGCGACGATGTCGGCCATATGAACGTGCAGTTCTATGTGGCGCGCGCGTCCGACGCGGCGTTCTATCTGCGGCATGCGCTGGGGCTTTCGCCCTCGCAGATCCATGAAGAAGGCCGCGCCATGGTGGCGCTGGAAGAACATTTCCGTTTCCTGCGCGAGCTGCGCGCGGGCGACATGATGAATATGCGCTCGCGCGTGGTCGAACTCCGGGAAAAGACGCTGGTGAGCTATCATGAGCTCATGAACAGCGCGACGGGCGACACCGCCGCCACCTGCATCGCGGTGAGCGGGCATTTCGACCTCGACGCGCGCAAGCTCATGGCCTGGCCGCAAGAGGCGCATGAAAAGGCGGTGGCGATCACCGCGCCCCTGCCCGCCCATGCGCAGCCGCGCAGCGTGACGCGCGAGGTGCGCATGCCGCATATCACGCTCAAGGAAGCGGAGGAACGCGGCTTCATCGAAATCTATCGCGGCGCGGTGATGCCGTGGGAGTGCGACGATTTCGGCCATATGAACAGCCGCTTCTATATGGGGCGCTTTTCCGACGGGGCCGGCCATCTCTGGCAGGCGGTCGGCATGGAGAAAACGCGCCTGCAGGAAGAGCGCCGAGGCACGGTGGTGCTCGAAATGCGGCTCAACTACCTCAATGAAGTGCGCTCCGGCATGATGCTCGTCGCCAAAAGCACGCTGACGCGCATGGAGAACAAGACGCTGACCTTCGTCCATTACATGTTCGACGTCGAGACGGGCATGCCGGTGGCGACGGGCGAGGCGATTGCGGTGATGCTCGATCTCGACGCGCGCAAGACGGTGAATTTTACCGACGAGGACCGCGCGAAGATCGCGCCGCATATCCGCGTGCTGGAGTGCTGAGGCGTGGCGATGATCGATACATATCGCGGCTATGTCTCGTTGCAGGAATGCGACGAGATGGGCCATATGAACATCCAGCATTATGTCGGCAAGGCGTCGGATGCGCATTTCAACCTGCGCGCGGCGCTGGGGCTTGGCTATGAGCATCAGGCGCGCGAGCGCACGACCTATGTTGCGCTCGAACATCACATCCGCTTTCACCGCGAATTACGCGCGAGCGACCTGGTGCTGATCCGCTCCGGCATCGTGGAGAGGCGCGACAAGACGATGCGCGTCTATCAGGAGGTGCGCGAGATACTGGACGACCGTCTGGCGGCGACGCTGACGCTCGATGTCGGGCATTTCGATCTCGACAAGCGCAAGCTCACGCCATGGCCCGCGCATGTACGCGAGAAGGCCGGCGAGATGATGACGGAGATGCCGGATTATGCCGCGCCGCGCTCCCTCCCCGCCGAGACGCTGACGCGCGACATCTCTCTTGCGCGGGCCGACGAGCTGGGCATGGTGGAGACGAACCGCTCCGCCGTGGCGCCGTGGGAATGCGATAGTAACGGCCATATGAATACGCGCTTCTTCATGGCGCGGGTGTCGGATGCGCAAGGCCATATGTGGGCGCATGCCGGGCTCGGGCGGCATGAACAGGCCGCGCGCGGGCTTGCGACCGCGACCGTCGAAACGCGG
>CAYSVF010000533.1:0-2100 GCA_964434415.1 uncultured Parvibaculum sp. | reverse complement strand
CCGGCGGGCAGATAAGCACATCGCAAGCGGGCTTTCCGCCTTTGGCGAGTTTGCGCGCAAGCTTCGTCACCTCGCCCTTGGCGGCGCGAAGGCCGTTCATTTTCCAGTTGCCCGCGATAAGAGGTTTGATGCGCCGTGCCATTGCTGCTGTCTGTCCCTGTCCGATATGCCGCATTTGCAGAAGATCGACCGTTTAGCAGAAGCGTTGCGGACCGCCAACTGCGCCCTTTTTGGCCGGCGATGCCGCAAATGCGTCAAATAGAACACACCAAATTCGAAATTCTCATCTTCAAGACTAATTGTTTGCCAAGTAAACGACTCGGGCGTAGGTTGCGCGCGATGGAAAAGCAATTCATGGAAATGGTCCTCTGGACCTCCGGTCGAGCCTACTCGCCTTCGGGGCCGAGTCGCTTGCGCGCGCTTAAATAAGCCTGCCATATTGACGTTTTGCGGCCCCATCCCACGGATCGGGGCCTTTATATTTTCCGGGCTCCGGTTCCCTAGAAGTCATCCATAGCCCGGAGTCACCTATGTCAATCCAATACTGTCAGGAATGGCGGCGCGCCTCCCGCTCCGCCATCTAAGTAACCCGGCCCGCGACCCTCGCGGACCGCCTGTTTGCGTCCTTTAACCGGTATTCGGGCCCTTCGGGCTCATTGACACCTCCGCTTTCAAGCCTCCCGCTTGAGAGAACGGGAGAGCTGTCTCTGAAGGTCCTCGGTTCCTCGAATACTTCAAAACGACTTGGAACTTTCTTCGCGTTCGCGAGGAGAGAACGGAGGAGAATTATGTTCACGTTCATTCTGGACGGCTTCGCCCGCCGCACCCGCACCGCCGCCGTCCTGGCGGCCCTTGCGACCTATCTCGGGCTCGCCTTTCACACCCGGCCGCCCGACGATTTGCTGGAGGGGCTCTTCACCCTGATGCCGACTTTGGAGGCCGGGGTCATTGCCGGCCTCTTCGCCCTCGCCTTCGATGAGGAAGCCTATCCTCTGCCGGTTGCGGCCGCGCGCTTCCTGACCTGGCTGGGCGTCGTTCTGGCCATGATCTGGCTTACGAATCTGCTGACCCTGGCCAGCGTGGACGCCTATGTGCGCCTGGGCGCACCGCCGATATACGAGGCGCCGCTATGAAATGTCCCCATCCTGCCGATTTGTAAGGAAAATCAAGCGGGAAGCACCGGCGAGCGGCTTGCAGGCACATGACCCCGCACCTATCATGCCGCGCGATTTGGGGGACGGTACGATATTGTCCCCCACCCCATCCCAAGACGCCGCCCCGGACCGTTTTCCGGGCGGCGACCAATGGAAAGAAGATCATGCTCGATACACTGCGAAAAACCGCCTCCGGCTGGATCGGAATGGGCCTGATGGGCTTGCTGGTCGTGAGCTTCGCAGTGTGGGGCATAGCCGACATCTTCCGGGGCTATGGCTCTTCGGCCGTTGCGACCGTCGGCTCGCAGGAAATCGACGTCGGGGCATATCAGCGTGAAATCTCCAATGAGACGCGCCGCCTCTCGCAGCGCTACGGACAGCCGATCACGCCGCAGATGGCGCAGCAGCTGGGCGTGAACCAGAACGCGCTGGGTCGCCTCATCGGCCTTGCCGCGCTCAATGGCGGCGCGGAGGACCTCGGTCTCGCGGTCAGCGACACCAAGGTCGCGCACAACATCATGACGGATCCGGACCTGCAGAACACGTTCGGCAAGTTCGACAAGCGGAACTTCGAGCTGGCGCTTTCCCGTGCGAACACCTCCGAGGAGGCCTTCATCAAGGATCGCCGGGAATATCTGATCCGCAACCAGCTGATCGGCGTGATCGGCAACGGCGTACATGCGCCCGATGCGATGGTCGACGCGATTGCGACCTTCCAGAAGGAAACGCGCGATGCGACCTATCTGGTGCTGCCGCCGTCGCTTGCCGGAGACGTGGCCGACCCCGACGAGAAAGAGCTGGCGGCCTATTACCAGAAGATTTCCGCCCGCTTCCAGAAGCCGGAGACGCGGAGCTTCAGCATCATGCAGCTCACCCCCGATCAGGTCGCCGAAACGATTTCGATATCGGACGACGAGCTGAAAACGGCTTTCGAGCAGCAGAAGGC
>CAYSVF010000532.1:0-2104 GCA_964434415.1 uncultured Parvibaculum sp. | reverse complement strand
ATACTCAAAGAATTCATATGCTAAGATATCAAGCATGTGACGAAAGAGAATGAGGCAAAATTATTTCCGGTGTGGTTCTCTCCAACCCAACATATCATGCACAGAACAACAAAAGGAGCTCTCAAATACCTGTGTCGGATCCACGTGATACGGTTGTACAGCTTCATTTTTCCCATTGCTAGAAGAAGCCTTTTCAACCCAGTCTACATCGACATAGCCTACTTTAAACTTTCCACGAGCCTTCCAAGCTTGCATGTGGAATCCCTTGGATGTTCAATTTCTTAACTTTTTACGTATCCGAAGTCAGGTCTGTAGTGTGATAGTTAATAATACATACTACTTTCATAGAAGAAATTTTCTAAAATGAAATGTGTCAGATGACAGTTTATTCTCCAATAATTGTTGACATTAATAAGGACGTCTCTTTGGGCTCAGCTTGACTTTTTTTCTGCCATTGTGAATCCAAGAGAAACGTTTCGTTAATTTTTTTGCATTGCTCATGAACTTGGGAATTCGATTCCAACTATACTTTCCATTTTCTTTCTCCTTGGATCTCGAGAATCGAAAAAATATGTTACAAGAAGCAACGAGAGAAAAGCTGCCCGAAAACTTGTGAGAAAAGGACAACACTATAGTTCTTGTTCGGAACCGTATGAATCTACTAGGAACGACATCAATTGAAGGTTAACAATTGATCAAGAATCGAATGAAGCAGAGGAGAGAAGTGTATTTCATAGGAAATTCTCGTAATTTGTTATGCAGAATATTTGAATCTTGAGTAAGAGAAAAGATCTGTGCATACTTCAGATCTGATCGCTGAATACTATCGAAAAATGTCATGGCATAGTAGCTAGGTCTGGTAGAAAAGAATTCTCAGAACTACAATAATGATTATCTTAACGGAGAAAGCTGTCTTCCCCAAGCTTCGTAGTGAGCGTCCAAGGCTGTTTTCCTTTTCTGTTCTGGCTGCAAAAACGAAACTTGATGATGATCTTAGAATCCTGTCAATTGACATTCAACTCAATGAAAATTCATATCGAAGTAAAGTTAGCAGAAGATACAGTATGACATACATGGGACATTCTTTGAAACAATTGCAAATACTATTTCATACCATTTTTTCTGCAGGAGAATTGGCGATTTTCTGCTTTCCACCGAATGCTAGCTCTGGATGTCGCTCTAGCCAGCGAAGTTGAGCACTTTGTGGTGTCAAGTCAAACTCGGGCTTAGAACCAGCAAATGAGGCCTTGGATGAGGTTCGAGGAGTTCGATTCGGCGTAGAGTCGATTTTCTGGGACGGCTTCGCCAATTTGGATGGACTTGGGACTATTGAAATGGATTCTCTTTCTTGAATAGACGACGTCAAGCTAGTTGAACCAAGGTCAGCATTGTCTTTTGTTGAGGAAAGCTTCGAAGCTGATGGGACCGGCAGTTTAGATGGCTTCACTGGTGCCAAAGATCTGCTGCTTCCTGTGTGACTTTTTGGCATCAAATTTTTGGATGAATTTTCAGTGACCTGGTTTTGATTTTTGTGATCTCGTTCTCTTCTTAGTGGGTAAGCGTCTTTCATCACATATCTGCCTTTTGTACTTTCAGTTGCCGAGTTAGCCCGCCTGGATAGCATTGAGCTCTTTTGAATTTTTGATTCACGCAAGGGCTCCTTGTGTTTTTGCTTAAGGGTTTCCATTCTAGTTATTTTGCCAGGTTCCTTTTCTATCAACAATTTTGTCCTGCAATTGAAAAAGTATACAAGATATTCTCGAAGAAATGAGCACGGAAAAAGAAAATTATGCATCACCTTAATAAATAGCCAGCACAGCAGAAAATTTTTATCTCACATATTGCTATTTTCTTGAACAGTCATCGAAGAGGTAAAGAAATGATTAGCTGCAGATGGAGGTCTCAATCGGGAAGGACGCAAACTGGGAGGTTTTGTTTTGACTGTCTTTCCCTCTGTTTGTACTCTTTGCTCCTTTGTCGAATGATTAGAATATGGCTTTGGAAGCGTAGCTTCTGCTTTCTCTTCTTCTTTATTAGTTCGCTCCTCAACTTCAACCAAATCCTGAGCTTCCGATAAAAATGCTATAACATCGGATTCATCTTT
>CAYSVF010000531.1:0-2105 GCA_964434415.1 uncultured Parvibaculum sp. | reverse complement strand
GTCCGGAGACGGATGGTTGTTTCTCCCATACGCGTCATGGCCCGGCTTGTCCGGGCCATCCACGTCTTCCGTCCCTGCCGCAAAGACGTGGATGCCCCGCCTGAAGCGGGGCATGACGGTGTTTGGAGACGGATTCCCCCCTACCGCCCGCGCCCGCGCTTTGCCGCGTTTTCCGCAACCACGCGCTCATAGGCCGCCTGAAGCTCCGCCAGCACCGAGCGGCGGGGCTTCGGCGCGCCGAGATGGATGTGGCGAAGCTCGTCCATGAAGCCCGCCCAGAGCTTCGGCCCGCCCTCTTCCAGCACCTGCGCGCGAATGGAAAGCTCCTCGGAGACGGGCGTGTGGCGGCGGCCCCATGCGCCCATCTGCGCGATGAGCGGCACCAGCTCGATGGCGGGCTCGGTGAGGCTGTAGACCGTCTTTTGCCGGTGCGAGGGGTCCGCCTCCTTGGTCAGCAGCCCCGCCTCGACCAGCCGCTTCAGCCGCGCGGCGAGAATGTTCGACGCGATCCCCTCCTCCGACTGCGTGAGCAGCTCGCGGAAATGACGGCGATTGCCGAACATCACATCGCGAATGACGATGAGGCTCCAGCGGTCGCCCAGCATTTCCAGCGTCAGATTGATCGGACAGCCCGAGCGATGATCCGCGTCCATTCGCACTCCCAAAAGAAACCGGTTGCAAAATAAAACTGGCCTCGGCAGGATACAACAGATTGCAAAACGCAACCAGTAAAAGGGAGGGAAGAATGGCCGATCTCGTGCTTGCCGCCTTCATGAGCCTCGACGGCTTCATGGAAGGGCCGGAGGGTTTCGTGCCGCCGGCATGGTCGGACGATCTGGAGGTCCACTGGTCGGGCGAAACGCTGGCCCGCGCGGGCCACCTCGTCTACGGGCGGAAGAACTTCACCTTCAACACGGATTTCTGGCTGGACGAGGCGGGCCCCGCCGCCGAGATCGCCTATGCGGACCGGATGAACGGCCTGCGGAAAACCGTGCTCTCCACCACGCTGCCGGACGAGCCCGGCTGGAACGCAACGGTGCTGCGCGACATGGACGCGCTCGCCGCCCGCATCGCGGAGCTGAAACGCGCGGATAAGGGCGACACTATCGCGCTTGGCGGCGCGGGGCTTTCGCAGGGCCTGATCGCGGCGGATTTGCCCGACGAATACAAGATCCTTGTGACGCCGGACCTTTTCGGCGGCGGAAAGAAGCTATTCGCCACGGGCGGCCCGCGCCTTGCGCTGGAGCTTGTGGAAACGCGCGCGCTCAACACGGGCGCCACCATATTGCACTACCGCCGCAGGCGCGGCGCGTGAGGAAAACAGCATGACCATCGAGATTTTCGCGCATCCTTTTTCGTCCTACTGCATGAAAGCGATCATGGCCTTCTACGAAAAGGACGTGCCCTGGACGCTGCGCATGCTCTCGCCCGAGCACCCGGAGAACAATGAGGAACACGGGCGGCGCTGGCCGATCCGGCGCTTTCCGCTGATGGTGGCCGACGGCGAACAGGTGATGGAGGCGACCGCCATCATCGAATGGCTGGAGGCGCATCATGCGGGCGGCCCGCGGCTCATCCCCGCCGACGCGAAGGAGGCGGTGCGCGTGCGGATGATGGACCGCATCTTCGACAATTACGTGATGACGCCGCAGGGGCGCTGCGTGTTCGATGCGCTGAGGCCGGAAGACGCGCGCGACCCTTACGGCGTGGCGGAGGCGCAGAAGCTGCTGGATACGAGCTATGAATGGCTCGACGGCGAACTGGCCGGGCGGCAATGGGCGGCGGGCGACGAGTTCAGCATGGCCGACTGCGCCGCCGCGCCCGCGCTTCTCTATGCGGACTGGACCTATGAGATCACGGCGCGGTTTAAAACCCTGCGCGCCTATCGCCAGCGACTGATCGAGCGGCCCTCATTCGCAAGGGCGCTCGACGAAGCCCGCCCCTTCCGCCACCTCTTCCCGCTCGGCGCGCCGGCGGACAGGGATTGAGGGGGATCCGAAAAGGAAAGAAGCGTCATCCCGGGATTTATTCCCGGGATCCATCGGCGCTGCGGCAAGGGGAGAGGCGAGCGGGTCCCGGCAACAAGTGCCGGGACGACACCTGTT
>CAYSVF010000530.1:0-2107 GCA_964434415.1 uncultured Parvibaculum sp. | reverse complement strand
ATCTGGGGCTGGCGCTGACCATCGCCGTTCTGGAACGGGTCATGCCGCATGAACGCGCCTGGCTCGAAAATGACGGCCAGATGCTGCCGGACCTCCTGCATACCGTGCTGAACAAGGGCGTGGCGCAGGTGTTGATCACCGTCATCGTCTTTATGGGGATTGCCGGATGGATGGCGCCCCGGGGAGACGGCATCTGGCCCACCGAATGGCCGCTCGCCATCCAGCTTGGCCTCGGGCTCGTCATCATCGAATTCCCGCTCTACTGGAAGCACCGTCTGGCGCATGAATGGCCATGGCTCTGGCGCTTCCATGCCGTGCATCACAGCGTGACGCGGCTCTGGTTCTTCAATACCGGGCGCTTTCACCTCGTGGATACGCTGACCGGCCTCGCGGTGGGCATCCCGATCCTGCTGCTGCTCGGTGCGCCGGAACCCGTGCTGCTTCTGGTGAGCGCGGTGACGGCCTTCATCGGGCTTCTTACCCACTGCAATATCGAGATGCGCTGCGGCGTGCTGAACTATGTGTTCAACACGCCTTCGCTGCATCGCTGGCACCACTCGAAGGATTTGAACGAGGGCAACCGGAACTATGGCGAGAACCTGGTGCTGTACGACCAGCTTTTCGGCAGCTTCTACAATTCGCCGCGCCGCCCGCCCCGCGATATCGGGATCGAACAGCCCATGCCGGAAAACTTTCTCGGTCAGTTGAAAGTGCCGTTCACCCGCCAGCCGCTCTAGTTAGTCGAGAGGCGGCATGAAGATGGGGGCGGGCGCGTCGGGAATTCCGTCTGAGATGACGACCCGCTCATCGGCGACGCGCGCCTTGCCCTCGGCGACGAGGCGCAGCGCGAAGGGGTAGAGCTTGTGTTCCGCCTCAAGAATGCGCTCGGCCAGCGCATCCGCCGTGTCGTCCGGCAGAACCGGTACGGCGGCCTGCGCGACGATGGGGCCCTCATCCATCTCGGGACGGACGAAATGCACCGTCGCGCCCGACAGGCGCACGCCCGCGTCGATTGCGCGCTGATGCACATGCAAGCCCTTGAAGGCGGGCAGGAGCGAGGGGTGGATGTTGAGCATCCGGTCGCGCCACCTGTTGACGAAATCGTCGGTCAGGATGCGCATGAAGCCCGCATTGCAGACGAGTTCGATCTCCGCATCCTCAAGCGTGCGGTGAAGCACCGCGTCGAACTCCTCGCGCGTCTTGAATTCCTTGTGGTCGATGACCTTGTGGGGAATGCCGGCTTCCTCGGCATGGAGGAGGCCCGACGCATTCGGCCGGTTGGACAGCACCAGGGCGATGTCGGCGGGGAAGTCCTCCGCCGCGCAGGCATCGATGAGGGCCTTGAGGTTGGAACCGCGGCCCGAAATCAGGACGGCAATGCGCATCAGCCTGCCGACCCCAGCTCGCCCCCGATGACGACACGCTCGCCGCCGCTTTCCGCTTCGGCCAGTTTGCCGATGCGATAGACGGTTTCGCCCGCGCCGCGCAGGAATCTCGCCACCTCGTCGGCCTTGTCGGCATCCGCGACGACGACCATGCCGATGCCGCAATTGAAGGTGCGGCCCATTTCGGCCTCGTCGAGCCCGCCCAGCTTCATCAGCCAGCGGAAGACGGGCGGCATGGCCCAGCTTGCGCCGTCGATATGGGCGGCGAGCCCGTCGGGCAGTACGCGGGGAATGTTTTCGACGAAACCGCCGCCGGTGATATGCGCCATCGCCTTCACCGCCTGGGTTTCGCGGATGGCCGACAGGAGAGAGCGGACATAGATCCGCGTCGGCGTCAGCAGCGTCTGCGCGATATTCGCACCGTCCCCGCCCGGGAAGGGGGCGGACCATGAAAGCCGCTCGTCTTCCACGATGCGGCGGACGAGCGAATAGCCATTGGAGTGGAAACCGGAAGAGGCAAGGCCGAGCAGCACGTCGCCCGGCTTGAGGTCGGCGCGCGGCAGCACGCCGTCACGCTCGACCGCGCCGACAGCAAAGCCCGCAAGGTCGTAATCGCCCCTGGAATACATGCCCGGCATTTCCGCCGTCTCGCCGCCGATCAGCGCGCAATGCGCCTGACGGCACCCTTCCGCGATACCGGCCACCACCGAGCGCGCCACATC
>CAYSVF010000529.1:0-2110 GCA_964434415.1 uncultured Parvibaculum sp. | reverse complement strand
CCGGCCCCGCATCGCTGGGCAAGGTCAGGCTCACATTTTCGAGTTCGATGATGTTCTCGTTCAAATCCTCACCCCGTCCGGCTGCGTATGGCCAGAGACGGGTCCCGCCCGCCGCATCACGTCACAATTAAGGGATATGGCATGTTCCAGACGCGAGACAAGCAAGGCCGTCTCGGAAAAGCCCCGTTTCGGGTTGCGTTGGCGGCTCTCGCTATGGCGTTTCTGGCCGCATGGACGGCGGAGGCTATGGCCGAACCGCCCGCGGCCCCATCCGCCGCGGCACCGCTGACGATCGTTGCGCTTGGCGACAGCCTGACGGCGGGCTACCGGCTGCCGCCCGATGCCGGTTTCCCGGAACAGCTGCAGGCTGCGCTGAAAGACCGGGGATATGAAAATGTGACCGTGCGGAACGCAGGCGTTTCCGGCGACACCACCTCCGGCGGTCTCTCCCGGCTCGACTGGGCGGTCGGACCGGACACGGACGCGGTGATCCTCGAACTCGGCGCGAACGACGCGCTCCGCGGCATCGACCCTGCGATCGCGCACCGGAACCTCGACGACATCATCGCCCGACTGAAAAAGCGGAACCTCCCGATCCTGCTGGCCGGCATGTATGCGCCGCCCAATCTGGGCAAGGAATATGCGGCGCGCTTCAACCCGATCTATCCGGAACTGGCCGAAAAATACGACCTCATCCTTTATCCGTTCTTTCTCGAAGGCGTCGCAGCCGACCCCGACCTCAATCTGGGCGACGGCCTGCACCCGACACGCAAGGGCGTGGCGGAGATCGTGACCCGCATCATGCCCGATGTCGAAAAGCTGATTGCTGAGGCACGAGAAGGATCCCGCAAGGAGGCGCGCGAAAGCGCCGCCCCGGCGACCGCCGAATAATTTTCCGAACCTGCAACAACGAAACCGTCATAGACACGAAAGAGGGGGAAACCGCATGGAATATCGTGAACTGGGCCGAACCGGCCTCAAGGTGAGTTCGATCTGTCTCGGCACCATGACCTGGGGCGAACAGAACACCGAGGCCGAAGGCCATGAGCAGATGGACTACGCCATCGACCAGGGCATCAACTTCTTCGACACCGCGGAGATGTATGCCGTGCCGCCGCGCAAGGAAACGCAAGGCTCGACCGAGAAGATCGTTGGCAGCTGGTTCAAGGCGCGCGGCAATCGCGACAAGGTGATCCTTGCCACGAAGGTCGCGGGCCGCGCACCGATGGACTGGCTGCGCGACGACGGGTCGCCTGTCGAACAGAGCCGCGCCCAGATCATGGAAGCGGTCGACAAGAGCCTGAAACGTCTGCAGACGGACTATATCGATCTCTACCAGCTCCACTGGCCGGACAGGCCCGTTGCCCTTTTCGGCAGCAGCGGCCTTGCCTATCGCCACGTCAAAGCGGAAACGCACCCCATCGAGGAAATCCTCGAAACGCTGGACGAGATCGTGAAATCCGGCAAGGTCCGCCATGTCGGCCTGTCCAACGAGACGCCCTGGGGCACGATGAAATTCCTTCAGGCCTCGGAGACGAAGGGCCTCGCCCGCGTCGCCTCCATCCAGAACGCCTATAACCTCCTGAACCGCACCTTCGAACTGGGCGGCGCGGAGATCGCCCATCGGGAAGATGTCGGGCTGCTCGCCTATTCGCCGCTGGCGCAAGGCTATCTCACCGGCAAATACCAGAACGGGGCGCTCCCCAAGGGCTCGCGCAAACAGCTCTTCAACCGCCTGCAGCGCTATGAAAGCCCGCAGGCCGACGCGGCCATCGAGAAATATCTGGCCCTTGCCAAAAAGCACGGGCTCGACCCCTCGCAGCTTGCCAACCAGTTCGCCACCACGCGGCCCTTCGTGACATCGAACATCATCGGCGCAACGACGATGGACCAGCTCAAGCTCAACATCGCCTCCAAGGATCTGGAGTGGACAGAGGAACTGGAAAAGGAAATCCACGAGATTCACCAGAGCCAGCCCAACCCCTGCCCTTGAGGAGCGTGAAAGGGTACTTCACTCTTAACGTCATTGCCGGGCGTGATCCGGCGATCCAGAACGAAAACGCGACCCTGTCATGCCCCGATCAAGTCCGAGCATGACAGGCAAAGGACA
>CAYSVF010000528.1:0-2114 GCA_964434415.1 uncultured Parvibaculum sp. | reverse complement strand
GGTCTCGATGGCGATCTCGTCGAGGCGCTGGCGCATCTCCGTGCCCTTGGTCTTGAGCATGGAGGAGGCGGGGCCGGGGTTCTTGCCGCCCGCCAGTTCCGCCATCACGCGATGTTCCGTCATCTCGATGGATTTGAGTTCGATCTCGGCGTCGGCGAGCTTGCGCGAGAATGCCGCATCGTCGATGAGGCGCTGGCCCGTGCCCGCCTGTTCGCCTTCGGCGACGGCGCGGATCTTTTCCACGCCCTCCCAAAGCCCCGGCGCCGACGACCCGCCGCGCTCGAACTCCAGCAGATATTTCGCGACCGTCCAGCCGTCATTCTCTTCGCCGACGCGATTGGCGACCGGCACGCGCACATCGTCGAAGAAGACCTGGTTCACTTCATGCTCGCCCGCCAGCGTGATGATCGGATCGATCTTGATGCCGGGCGTGTCCATGTCGATCAGCACGAAGGTGATGCCTTGCTGCGGCTTGCCGGAGGTGTCCGTGCGCACGAGGCAGAACATGCGATTGGCGAAATGCGCATGCGTCGTCCATATCTTGGTGCCGTTGATCACATACTCGTCGCCGTCGCGCACGGCCTTGCAGGCGAGCGAGGCGAGATCGGAGCCCGATCCGGGTTCGGAATATCCCTGGCACCAATAGTCTTCGCCGGAAAGGATGCGTGGCAGGTAGAAATCCTTCTGTTCCTTCGTGCCGAACCTCATCAGCATAGGCCCGCACATGCGAAGCCCCATGGGCGACAGATGCGGCGTGCCGGCGCGCGCGCATTCCGATGCGAAGATGTATTTCTGCATCTCCGTCCAGCCCGTGCCGCCATATTCCTTCGGCCAGTTCGGCGCGACCCAGCCCTTTTCATAGAGCACTTTCTGCCAGGCGAGGTTCCACTGCTTGTCGGTGAAAACGGAAGTGGTGAGCTTGCCTGCCTCGCGCAGTTCCGGCGTCAGCTTCTCGTCGAGAAAGGCGCGAACCTCGTCGCGGAAGGCCGCGTCCTCGGGCTTGAAATAGAGATCCATTGTTCTTCTTCTATCGCTGTCGGATGGGGTTACCGCAGGCAGTCTGTCGAGACTCCCATCCGGCGGCAAGCCTGGTTGGCGGGCGTGTCGGGCATCCGGCGGACGGTTGCCCCTGCGGCAGCGGCGAGCGTGCGCACCATCGGACGTACCGTCGGCCTGACAAAAGGCGACACCTGCACGCCGCATTGGTCCTGCAGTTTTTTCGGCAAAAGATCGATCGCCGCCTGGGTGATGAGCCGCTGCATCGGCTTTCCGGCGGCGCCCAGCGGCGTCGCGTCGCGCACCAGCGCCAGAAATTCATGCACCGTCTCGTTCGCATAGAGCTTGGGCGTCATCTCCTCCATATAGGCGTCCGCTTCCGCCTTGGAGGTCGGCACCCATTCCGCGCCGAAGCCTTTGCCGATCGTTTCGCCCTCGCGGAAATAGCGGTCCTGGTCTTCGATGCTGAGCGCCGGGTCGGCATAGCGGACATAGGAATTGAGAAACCCCCAGGCGGCCGTCACATGCACCCATGTCAGCAGCTCGGGTTCCATCGCCTTGTAGGGATCGCCGTCATGCGTCGTGCCGGTCACGCGCTCATGCATGCGCGTCACGCGCTCGAACGTCGTCTGCGCCAGTTTGGTCGGGCCATAGGTCACGCAGGCCGCCGCCATGCCGGTGCGCTCCATGCGCTTGATCGGATCGGTCTTGAAGGTCGAATGATCCCACACGCCCGCGCGCACATGTTTTTCGGAGAGTTCAAGGATCACCGCGGCGATCCCGCCGACCGCGCTCACCACCGGGTTGGCGCTCACCTTCCAGCCCATGGAGCCGGGCCCCAGAAGGCCCGGATCGCCTTCCGGCGTCAGGAAATCGATCCCGGGAAACGCAGACGTGCCGCCCCCGAGCCGCGCACCCGTCCCGGCGCTGTCGCGGTTCAGCCTGGCGGTATCGCTCTCTACCGACATGTCGGGTCTCCTCCGGGGGCAAATCTCACGCGGCATTTGCATGCCGTTCCATGTCCTCAATATAATCCAAGTAATTACTCGGAAAACTCGGATTTGAAGACAGGGCGGCAGCCCCCTTCACGGGGCGGCGGGAACGGTACCAAGTGGCTG
>CAYSVF010000527.1:0-2121 GCA_964434415.1 uncultured Parvibaculum sp. | reverse complement strand
TGAGGAGCGCGGCGGGCGTCTTTGCCGGGGCATGGGGAATCAATGAAGTGGCCATGCGTCCATCATAGCCGGGCGATTGTGGCGGCCAATTGGCAAAACCCCGATTTGCGAAATCGCAGGGGTGCGATCAATTCACCTTGGTGAAGGCTTCGCGCCCCTTCTCGATCAGCCGCAGCTTGCCGCCGCCCGTCTCAAAGACGGTGACGGAACAATTGTCCGGCTTGAAGGTCACGAGACGATCGTCTTCCATGGCGATGCCCGCCGCGACATTGATGGCGATGAAATGGGAAAAGATCACCGTGTCGCCGGGCAGTTCCAGCAGCGCATCGGCGACGCCCTGCCGCCAGGCCAGCAAATCCACATTCTTGCTGAGGTGCCCGCCATGGCCCTCGCCCGCCACAGCCTCGGCCCAGGTACCGGCCATGATCTTGCGCAGCCATTCGCCGCGGGATTCGAGGTCTTCGATGGGGGACGGGATTTCGGCGACGCGCGGCTCGACCGCAGGTTCGTAGTTCCAGCGCGCCGCCAGCGGCATGGAGGTCTCACGGCAGCGCTTCAGCGGCGAGGTGAGAATGGGAAGCCTGCCCCCTGCCCGCGCCTCGATTTCATCGGCTACGGCTTCGGCCTGGCTGCGGCCCAGCTCGCTCAGGCCCGGATCGGCGTCGGCGTTCCATCCGGCAGCGGCCTCGCCATGACGGATCATGTAGATGGTGGGCATGTCTTCTCCCCGTATTCGGCGCGTTACGTTCTGTGAACCATGATGCGGCCCTTATATCGACATGACCGGGAGAGGGCACTACGCTTTCCACATTACAGGCCGTTAAGGAGGACGACATGACCGATTCGCCCGATCCCGTGCAGAGTGCCGTCACATCGACCGGCGACAATATGGACGGGCCCAAGCTCGTCTACATTCTGTATTTCATCGGCTTCGTGGTGGGCATCACCGCGCTTGCCGGGCTTATCGTCGCCTATCTGAAGCGCGGCGAAGCGGGGCCGAACGCCACCACGCATTTCACGTTCCAGATCCGGACCTTCTGGATCGGACTGCTGTTCAGCTTCATCGGCGCCATCACATCGATGATCGTTATCGGCGTGATCATCCTCTTCGCGACCGTTGTCTGGGCGCTGATCCGGCTCATCAAGGGCTTCATGCTCGCGAGCGACGACAAGCCCATTCCTGATCCGACAACCTGGCTCTGGTAAGAGCGAAGCTTCAGCCGACCGGTTCCCGTCATTGCGAGCGCTAGCGAAGCAATCCAGAAGCGGCGCGTTTCGCGCTGGATTACTTCCTCGTTATCGCTTCTTGTAATGACGCAGCTTTTACCGGCACCCCTCCAGCCAGACATCGCCATGATCCATTGGGGCACACTGCGCGGCGACGAGACGTTTAATCCTCTCGACCCTGTCATAGAGCGCCGTGTCCTCACCTCTCAAATCGTAATTTGCCGGAGCAATAAGGACAGCGACCAGCCGCAGAAACTCATCTTCGGTAAGTTCGGCGGGAGGGCGCTTGAAGATCGCATCGCTCGCCCGATAAAAGCCGGTCATCCAGCCTTTGGGTCCGCGTCCCATTTCCAGGGTATCGAGCCAGAGCGCCATGATCTGCGCCTTATCAAGCCGCTCTTCCAATCCGAGGGCATAGCCGGTCTGGCGTATCTTGCCGATTCCAGGGCGAAACCGGTCAAAGGCCAATCGTTTTGACAGAGATTGGGTAACGGTGGTCGCCCCGGCTCCCGCGGTCGTGAAGTCTATGCCGGCATGTTCTGCGAAAGCGGGGTCTTGCACCTTGAGCAAGATCTCCAATCGACCGGGGCCAAGATCGTTTCCGCCCAGCCCTGCTGCGATAAGCCTGTCGGCACGTTGCCGCAGTCCATCGGCATCATGCAGCGCATCGAAGTATCCTTTCGCTCCATACGCTACGGCAAGAACGAGCAATAACGCCCCGCCAAACGCCAGATACTTCACTATACGAGACATGCGTACTCCTCCGCCCCCCATCGATCCGAGACGGTTTGCCGTCTACAGCATACCGGATCGGATAAACGAAGGGGCCCAGAAGGGCCCCTCAGACTGCTGACAAACCCCGTCAAATTTTGGCGGGGTTTGGTTTTGGTGGCG
>CAYSVF010000526.1:0-2133 GCA_964434415.1 uncultured Parvibaculum sp. | reverse complement strand
AGAGCGTGCCGTCGATGTTCCATTCCCACGAGTGGAACAGACACTTGAAGCTCGAATTCGAGCCGAAATCGCTCATGACGAGCCGGTTTCCGCGGTGATGGCAGACGTTGTAATAGGCCTTGATGTCTTCCGGGCCCTCGCCCACGCGCACGATGATGAAGCTCTCGCGGCCCAGGTCGTATTTGAACCAGTCGCCGACTTCGGGGACATCTGCGGCGAGTCCCGCAAGGGTCCAGACCTTGCACCACATGTTCTCCCATTCGATCCGCGCCCATTCCTCGGACGAATAACGGTCGGTCGAAAAGCGCTCCGTGCCATGGTCGTGATAGGGCGCCTGCGCCTCGGGCGAGCCCTCGGGCGCGTCGGGTTTGAGCGCGTAGCCCGCAGGCCGCTGCAGATCCATCTTGTTCATAATGTCTCCCCTGTTTCAGGAAGCAGCATGCAGAAATTCCGGCCTGACTACAACCGGTAGCGCCGCCCGGATTGACGCCGGACAGGCCGGTCAACAGGGTGAGCGGCATGAAGACGGTGGCCATTCTGCGCCATGTGCACCCAGACACAGCCGGGTTGCGTGTTGGCCTCACAGATCTGTCCGGGCTGGCGAAATCCGCGTTCGCTGCGGCGCAGCCGTTCCGCAGGGCGACGGATCTGATGCCGTATAATTAAAATACGTAATAAATTTCAGTAAATTAGATCAAGTTCTGCGATTCTGCGCGCTTCAAGGTTTTTGATAGTGCGAAGTTGCACGGCAGTTTTGCAAACGTTGCGAATACCGGCACTGACTAAAGCATCGTATCTACAGCGCGTGCGGCAGATCAGGAGCCTCATTTCCAGGTCGGCCGCAGCCTTTCCCTCCCCAGTCGAAAGGACGCGACGATGAAAAAGTTTTTGACCCTGATCTTCCCAGCTGCGCTGGTTCTGGCAGCCGCAACCGCCAACGCCGCCGACGTGCGCGGCCGTGTCGAGACGGTGGACAAGGAGGCCGGTTCGTTCACTTTGGACAACGGCATTACCTTTCCCATCAACGAAAACGTCGACACGGACGAGCTCGTGCCGGGTACCTCCGTCAAGGTCCGCTATAAGTCCAACCGCGGACAGTTTGAGGTGCGCAAGGTAATCATCCGGGGCCAGTAACGGTTCCAGATGCGGACATGGCGGCAGCCCCCGGGGCAGCCGCAGTCCGGACAAGCAGTACGAGGGGGCGCGTCCATTCCGGACGCGCTCTCCTGTTTTTCATAGGCAGTACGGCCCCTGCCGCGCGGAGTTCCGCGCGAAGGGTACCCTGGGCCTGTCGGCTTGTGGTTTTTGCAAAGCAACATTGCGCAGGTTGCGCTGATGTCCGGGCGGTTTACCGCGTATATACACGTCCACAACGGCTGAAGCAGCGCATGTCGCGTGTGCAAGCTGGATACGGAGACACGATCATGACCAAGCTCGCCAACATCATTTTCGCCCTTCCGCTGGCTTTCCTCGATGGCATCATTGCGCTGCAGTCGGGCACTGTTTCGAAGGGTTCTGCCCAGGACGCCTAACCGGCGACGGGTACCGGCGCTCAACTGCCGGCAAGCAAATTCCCGCAAGGGAGTACGAAGAGGCGCGTCCCACAAGGACGCGCCTTTTTTGTGCCCGGGTTCGTACGTTACAGCCGCGATTGCGACGTCAGGTTGAGCACATGCACAATCTCGAACACGATGGTCAGTTCGCGCACGAACCGCTCCGCCTGTGACCGGATCGACCCGCCGCTTGACCAGACCTTGATCTCGAACCGGTCTTCCTTGTTGTTGGCGGTGATCAACAGCTCTGTGTCGGCGAACGCGGCCTGCGTCTCGCGCCCCAGAAGTTCGGTCAGGTCCATCAGCCGGGTCATGAAGCCGGGTGTCAGCAGGTAGCGGGCCTCCACCTGGTCCGTGCCATAGACCTCGAAATGGCGTTCGAACTCCGGATCTTCCAGCCGGATGCGGTCCAGGCTGGAGAACGCGCCCGCCAGCCAGTTCCCCAGCGCCGTCGCATCCCGCCGGACGATGGTTGTGCCGTTGAACCGCTTGGGGAAGGAAAACCGCATTGCGGGGCCCCTGTAGGTGGTAACGACACGGCGGTTCTTGCCGCTGCCCCGTACCTCGCGCAGGTGCAGGT
>CAYSVF010000525.1:0-2135 GCA_964434415.1 uncultured Parvibaculum sp. | reverse complement strand
GGCTGGTGCGCGAACATGATTTTCGCGGCATCCACATTCACCCGCATGGATTCGGCTTCCCCCCCGACCACGCCTATTATTTCCCCTTCTACGCGAAATGCGAGGAACTGGGCGTGGCCGTGGTCATCTCGATGGGGCATACCGTCGACCTCATGCCGATCGAAAACGGGAAGCCGATCCATCTCGACAAGATCGCGCTTTATTTTCCGGACCTCAAGATTGTGTGCGCGCACACTGGCTGGCCTTGGGTCGAGGAGGCTATCGCACTCGCGTGGAAACACCCAAACGTCTTCATCGGAACCTCGGCCTACAAGCCAAAGAACTGGTCGCCGCAACTGGTGAAGTTCATAGATTCCTGGGGACGCGGCAAGGTGATGTGGGGAACCGACTTCCCCCTGATTATGCAGAAGGAATCGATCGCGCAGGTGAAGGCGCTGGGACTGAAGCCGAAATCGGAAGCGGCCCTGCTTCATGGCACGGCGCGGAAAGTTTTCGGGCTCTGAGCGGCGTACCACAGGAACGGGAATTCGACATATGACTGAAGAACACGGGCTGGAAGTCACCATTGGCAACGGTGTCGCGAAGCTGATGATCAAGCGGGAGCGTCGGCGCAATGCGCTCGACGATGCGACGATGGAGGCGCTGCGCGCCGCTTTGGTGAAAACCAAGCGGGAGGGTGTCGGCGCGGTCGTCCTGTGCGGCGAGGGCACAAAAGCCTTTTGCGCGGGATCAGACCTCAAGGAGATGGCGACCCAGACATATGATGAGCGCCTCGCCCACACCGAACTCGGCCAAGAGATCGGCGATCTGATCGAGGCGCATCCCGCCCCGGTAATCGCCGCCATCGAGGGCTATTGCCTGGGTGGCGGGCTTGAGATCGCATCGGCATGTGACTATCGCATCGCCGGTCGCAGCGCGACGCTCGGATTGCCTGAAGTGGCCATCAATGCCCTGCCATCCTGGGGCGGAACGGTTCGCATTCCGCGCATTGTGGGTGTCGGCAGGGCGCGAGAGCTGATCATGTTCGGGCGAACGGTGAATGGCGAGGAGGCCGTGCAATGGGGTCTGGTCGCGCGGGCGGTTGCCGACGGCACAGCGGTGGATGAGGCGGTCGCGATGGCGGAAGACATCGCCAAGAATCATGACAGGCGCACGGTTTCCATCGCAAAGCATCTCATCAGCTTCGGCTACGGCATCCCGGCGCGCAGCGGCCGCCATCTCGAATATCTGGCCGATATGAACCAACTCGGCAGCGAGGCCGTGGAGAACGCCGTCGCGAAGTACAAGAGCTGACCGGCGGGAGCAGGAGACAGAAATTGAAGGCGAATATTTCCGCAATCGCGAGAGATGGCGGCAGCCACAAGCTTGAAGCGCTCCTGGCGCCGCGATCGATCGCGGTTGTCGGGGCCTCTCCACGCGCCGATACGCCGGGCTTCGACACGCTAGCGCAGTTGAGGCGTATCGGATACTCCGGCAAGATCATCCCCGTTAATCCCAGATATGACGAGATCGTCGGGATCCCCTGCGTTCCCGACCTTGGCGCACTGGCCGAGGCACCGGATCTCGCCATCATCGCGGTCAACAACGAGATCGTTGAAAACACCGTCAAGGAGGCCGCCGCGCGTGGAGTGAAGGCGGCAACGATATTCGCGAGCTGCTATCTGGAGGACGACGGCGCACCGAAGCTCGTGGACAGGTTGGCGGCCACGGCGCGCGGCAACGGCATGGACATATGTGGCGCCAACTGCATGGGTTTCTACAATATGACCCAGCGTGTGGCGGCGAGCTGGTTTCCGATCGAGGAACTGCAGGCCGGCCGCATCGCCTTCGTCAGCCATTCGGGTGCGGTGTTCGCCGCCTTCATGGGTCTAGACCGTCGCCTGGGTTTCAGTCTTGCCGTTTCCGCGGGCCAGGAATTGACGACGACCGTGGCCGACTATCTGGACTATGCGCTCGATCTCGATGAAACGCGTGTCGCAGCGCTCTTCCTGGAAACCGTGCGTGATCCGCTCGGGTTTGCCGCAGCGCTCGAAAAGGCGCGCGAGAGAGATGTTCCGGTGGTGGTTTTGAAGGTCGGCCGCACGAGCCAGAGCGCCAGACTGGCCGAAAGCCATTCGGGCGCCATTGCCGGCAAC
>CAYSVF010000524.1:0-2154 GCA_964434415.1 uncultured Parvibaculum sp. | reverse complement strand
CCCTTGGGCATTTCGATCACGCGGTTTTCGACGCCCCCCCCCTCCGTGACGATCACGACCAGCGCGCGTTCGGCATCGATGGGTACGAATTCGATATGTTTCAGCGCATCGTCATGGGTCGGCGCGACGACGAACCCCGCCGCATTGGAAAGCCCGGACAGAAGCCGCGTCGCCTCGTCCAGCACGTTTTCGACATCGCGGTCCGTGCCCGCGACCTGCGCCTCGATGGAACTGCGTTCCTCGTCGGAGAGGTCGCCGACTTCCAGAAGCCCGTCGACAAAAAGCCTGAGGCCCATATCGGTCGGCACGCGGCCGGCGCTGGTATGCGGCGAGAACAGGAGCCCCAGCGTCTCCAGATCCGACATCACATTGCGGATCGAGGCCGCCGACAGCGACATGGGCATGGTGCGCGACAGGAAGCGCGAGCCGACCGGATCGCCGGTCTCCAGATAGGCTTCGACGATATGACGAAGGATCTCGCGCGAACGTTCATTGAGATCCTTGACGGCGACCATGAATGTGCAAACTCCGAGGGACGATGCGAAAGACAGCGCGATGCGCGATAAGATGTTGAAATCGCCGCCTGAATCTAGGAACGGCCAGTCAGTCCGTCAATCCGCGACCGCTCCGCTTTACGCTGGCTCCGCCAGCCTGTAGGTAAGCGACACGAAAAATGCGGACAAGACAACAGAAACGGACCTGACCCATGCGACCTTCCGGCCGATCGCCGAACGAAATGCGCGCTGTGAGCTTCGAGCCCGGCATCGCCAAACACGCCGAGGGCTCCTGCCTGGTACGCTTCGGCGACACGCATGTGCTGTGCACCGCCTCGCTGGAAGAGCGCATTCCGCCCTGGCTGAAGGGCCGCGGCGAAGGCTGGGTGACGGCGGAATACGGTATGCTGCCCCGCTCCACCCATGAGCGCATGCGCCGCGAGGCGAATGCCGGCAAGCAGTCGGGCCGGACGCTGGAAATCCAGCGCCTGATCGGGCGCTCGCTGCGCGCCGTGGTGGATCTGCGCTCGCTGGGCGAACGCCAGATCACCGTCGATTGCGACGTGATCCAGGCCGATGGCGGCACGCGCACCGCGTCCATCACCGGCGGCTGGGTGGCGCTTCACCAGTGCATCCAGTGGATGAAGGCCCGCGACATGATTTCCGCGCCGGTGCTGAAGGATCACGTGGCGGCCATCTCTTGCGGCATCTACAACGGCACCCCGGTTGTCGATCTCGATTATGCCGAGGATTCCACCGCCGATACCGATGCGAATTTCGTGATGACGGGCAAGGGCGGCATCTGCGAAATCCAGGGCACGGCGGAAGGCGAGCCCTTCTCGGATGAGGAATTCACCTCCCTCCTGACCCTCGCCCGCACCGCGATCGCGGATCTCGTCGAGGCGCAGAAAAAGGCAATCGCTTAAATGGCGCGAACATTCGAGCAAAATGGCAAGCTGGTTGTCGCCAGCCATAATCCGGGCAAGGTCCGCGAAATCGCCGATTTGCTCGCTCCCTTCGGCATCGAGACGGTTTCGGCGGGCGAGCTGGACCTGCCCGAGCCGGAGGAAACCGGTACGACCTTCCGGGAAAATGCCGAGTTGAAGGCGCTGGCCGCCGCGAAAGCCGCGGATATTCCCGCGCTGGCCGATGATTCCGGCCTGTGCGTGGGAGTGCTGAACGGCGCGCCGGGCATCTATTCCGCGCGCTGGGCGGGGCCGAAAAAGGATTTCGGCTTCGCCATGGAGAAGCTGCGCGTGTCGATCCTCGAAGCGGGCACGCATGATACCTCGGCCTGGTTCGTCTGCGGGCTGGCGCTCGCCTGGCCGGACGGGCATGTGGAATATTTCGAGGGCCGGGTGGACGGCGAAGTCGTGTGGCCGCCGCGTGGCGACAAGGGCTTCGGTTACGACCCCATGTTCGTGCCCAAGGGGCATGACATCACATTCGGCGAGATGGACCCGGCCAGGAAACACGCCATGTCCCATCGCGCCGACGCTTTCCGGCAGCTCGTGGATGCCTGCTTCAAAAAGTGACAACAAGGTAGCTGACATAGCGCCGGACGCCGAGCCCGGTTTCGGCGTTTATGTGCACTGGCCTTTCTGTCAGGCCAAATGTCCCTATTGCGATTTCAACTCGCATGTCGTCGCCCATATCGACC
>CAYSVF010000523.1:0-2156 GCA_964434415.1 uncultured Parvibaculum sp. | reverse complement strand
CCGACATACACACCTCGACCGGGCAGCCGGGCGTGAGCGAGTTCTTCGAAGAGGTCTGGCAAAGCGGGTTTCTGCTGGGGGCGGGCGTGGACTACAAGCTCTCCGAGCACATCGTACTCGGTGCGCAGTACAACTATATGCACATTCCGGAGCGAGATCGCACCGGCACCGGCCAGTTCGAAACCGGAGGCTCGACGGGTGTTGCGGAATCCATCAGCACAGGCGCGGATTACCACATCGCCACGCTTCGCATGAGCTGGCAGTTCTGATTATTCCTGTGCGCGCGTCCAACCGGTGGCGCCGCCCACAAGCTGCATGAGGGCGGCGTCGACCTCGTTCTTCGTCGCCCCCTCGAACTTCATCAGTGCGACCGTGTGTCCGCCGCCGATGAAAATCCGGGCGGCAGCCTTGGGCTTGATCCAGGCAGGGATGTCGTTCGCCTTCTGGCCCCGCCTGATGGTCGCTTCGGCTGCGTGGTGCAGCCGCCCCAGAACCTCCAGATAGGCCGGCCACCGGTCGCTCCCGGTGCCCGTGCTCCAGTCCAGCCAGACGCGAATGCGGTCCGGCTGCTCTTCCACGCTGTCGGTGAACAGGCGGCCAAGCATCGTCAGCGCGTCGATAGCGGGTAGTGTCTTCCGGGCGAGCGTGTCGGCCAGGAGACCATCGAGAAAGGCCTCGACCTCCGCCAGCGTTGCGGCGACGAGATCGTCTCTTGTACGGAAATAGGAATAAACCGCCGGAATGGAAACGCCGGCCCGCGCCGCGACGTGGGAATGCGTTGCCCGCGCTATTCCGTGCTCGGCAAACGCGGACAATGCGCAGCGCAGGAGCTGGGCGCGCCGATCCTCAGGGGAAAGGCGGGTTCGGCGGCGATTTGCGTCAACGGACAATTCGATGATTCTCCCGGTCGTTTCGGTGCCGGATCATGGCATGGCGCAATAGATGTTGACAGGTTACAGCATTCTTATTGATACTTTACTCAATTAATGCGTTTGTCATTCATTCGGGAGGAGGGCTCCATGAGTATGGCCGCAGAATACCCCGCCATGGCGGGTGCATCGTCGATTCCGCTCTGCGAAATCGATGTCAGCAATCCTGTGCTTTTCGAAACGGATACGGTTGGCGACTACTTCGCCAGGCTGCGTGCGGAAGATCCTGTGCATTACTGCGCCGACAGCGCCTATGGGCCTTATTGGTCGGTGACCAAATTCAACGACATCATGCATGTCGAGACGCATCACCAGATCTACTCCTCGGAAGCGAAGTTCGGCGGCATCGTCATCGACGACAGCATCCAGAAGTCGGGGCAGGGCGGGATCGATCTTCCCAATTTCATCGCCATGGACCCGCCCCGGCATGACGAGCAGCGCAAGGCCGTCAGCCCGATCGTCGCGCCGGACAATCTCGCCAAGATGACCGGTCTGATCCGTGAGCGCACGGCTGGCGTTCTGGACAGCCTGCCGGTCGGCGAGGAATTCGACTGGGTGCCGACCGTGTCGATCGAGCTGACGACGCGCATGCTGGCGACACTCTTCGATTTTCCCTATGAGGAGCGCGCCAAGCTCACCCGCTGGTCCGACGTCATTACAGCGCAACCCGGTACCGGCATCATCGACAGCTGGGACCAGCGCACCAACGAGCTGATGGAATGCGCTGGCTCATTCCAAACCTTGTGGAACGAGCGCGTGAACGCCGATCCGAAGCCCGATCTGATTTCCATGATGGCGCATTCGGAAGCAACGCGGAACATGCCGCCGGAAGAGTTCCTGGGCAATCTTGCGCTGCTCATCGTGGGCGGCAACGACACGACGCGCAATTCCATGTCGGGCAGCGTGCTGGCGCTCCACCAGAACCCGAAGGAATATGAAAAGCTGCTTGCCGACCACAAGCTGATCGACAGCATGATACCGGAAGTCATTCGCTGGCAGACGCCGCTGGCGCATATGCGCCGCACCGCGCTCGAAGACACAGAGCTTGGCGGCAAGACGATCCGCAAGGGCGACAAGGTCGTGATGTGGTACCTGTCGGGCAATCGCGACGATGAGGTGATCGAGAACCCGGAAGCCTTTATCATCGATCGCGCCCGGCCGCGCCAGCATCTCTCCTTCGGTTTCGGCATCCACCGCTGCGTCGGCAATCGCCTTGGCGAGTTGCAG
>CAYSVF010000522.1:0-2159 GCA_964434415.1 uncultured Parvibaculum sp. | reverse complement strand
CCGAGATCGTAGTGATAGCGGTCGAAATTGAGATTGAGCCCGGCGCTCGCTCCGATCTCTCGAATGTCGAGCGGCTGTTTCGTTCGCGCTGCGATGTGAAGGCATCCGCCAAGGATCGCATTCGACCGCGAGACCTCGTTCGTCTGCGGCGCGCTGTCGAGAAACGCCGTCAGGAACGCATCTTCCCGTTCCATCGCCGCGGCAAGCGCCCGCCACAGCTCGTCATCGCTCACCTCGTTCGGCGGATAGGCAGCCGCGAGCCCCGCCCGTCCCTGTCGTTTCAACGCATGGAACGCGCCCGCCGCGCGCAGCGCCAGCGCATCGCTTTGCGGGTTTCCCGTCCAGCCGAGGACCCGCTTACCGAACTGCGTTTGTGCGTCGAGCCGCTCGCCCAGCAGGCGGCACAGCCGTGCATTGAAGGGTGAGCCCAGATAATCGCAGGCGATGGCCTGCCGCTCGAAAGCGGTGCGAATGTCGTTGCTGTCTGTCATTTTCGATTACGCCACTCAGATATTTTCAAAACTCGGTGTCATCCCGGCCTTGTGCCGGGATCCAGGGGCGCAAGGACACTGCCGCATCGCCCCTGGACCCCGGGACGTAGCCCGGGGTGACATAGGAGAAGGAAAAGCCCCTAAGCCGCTTCCGTCTCGCCCGCCGGCCACACACCGACATAGCGGGACTGGGGCCGGATGAGACGGCCCACCCGTTCCTGCTCGATCACATGCGCCGTCCAGCCTGCGATGCGCGACATGGCGAAGATCGCGGTGAAGGCCGCGCGCGGAATGCCCAGCGCTTCAAGCAGTATGGCGGTGTAGTATTCCATATTCGTGTCGAGCGGGCGGTCGGGCTTTGCACGCTTCAGCACCGCCAGTGCTTCCTTTTCCACTTCACGGGCGAACGCGATGCGCTCATTGCCGTTGGTGATATAGGTCAGCGCCTTGTTGAAAACGTCCGCACGCGGATCGCGTACGCGGTAGACGCGATGGCCGAAGCCCATCAGCCGCCCGCCTTCGCCGATTTCCCTTTCGAGCCAGGGGCGGATGTTTTCGCGCGTGCCCATCTCGTCCAGCATGTCGAGCACGGGGCCCGGCGCACCGCCATGGAGCGGCCCCTTGAGCGCACACAGCCCCGCCACCACGGCGGATATCATGCCCGCCCTCGTGGACGCCGTGACGCGCGCGGTGAAGGTCGAGGCGTTCATGCCGTGATCGGCCACCGTGACGAGATAGGCGTTGAGCGCCTTCACCTCGCCCTCGCCCGGTGTCTTCCCGTTCAGTATACGGAGGAAATCCGCCGCCTGACCGGCAGACGCATCGGGTGTGACGGGCGCCTTACCCTCTTCCGCCCGGCAAAGCGCGGCGACGAAAACGGGCGCCGCGCCCAGCGCGCGGATATGGGCGGGGATATCTCCCTCGTCCGGCAGGAGCGCGAGCCCCGCCCGCAGGCCCTCGATCACGTTGAGCCCCTTGCCCATCGCGAGCAGGCCGGGCACCAGCCGGTACGCGTCTTCACGCGACCGGCCGAGAAGCTCGCGCACCTCGTCTGCCTCCGGCGCGGGGTCTAGCCCGGCGGCCCTCCAGAGTTCCGCTGCCGCGGCCTCGAAGTCATGCGTCTCGGCCAGCTCCTCCACCTTATGCCCGGCCACGATCAGCCGACCGGCCTGACCGTCCACATCGCTCAGCGCCGTCTCGGCGGCGACCACATCGTCGAGGCCGCTCGCGCTCGCCTCTCCCACAGCTAGCGAAGAACCTCGCTCGTGCTTCAAATCCACCTTGCTCATGGCTTCACCTTTCTCTGCGAATTCATGAGCGGAAACTGGCGACGGCTTGATTATCGGTCAATCTTGATTAAGCTGATCAACATTAAAATATTTTGGCAGCGCAGCATTTTCGGAATGGCCGGCAAATCGCAAAAAGGGCAGGAAACGCCCGAAAATATCTACCTTTCCGCCCGCGAAGCCGCGGCGGAGCTGGGGGTGAGCCTTGCCACGCTTTATGCCTATGTCAGCCGCGACCTGATCCGCTCCGAACCCGTCCCCGACAGCCGCGCCAAGCGCTACCGGGCCGAGGATATCCGCAAACTCAAGGCCCGACGGGGCGGATCTCCGGGCGAAACGGCGCTCCCGCCCGGCGCCAAAGCCGGGTTCGGCCTCGGCGGCC
>CAYSVF010000521.1:0-2165 GCA_964434415.1 uncultured Parvibaculum sp. | reverse complement strand
GGTTATACCAGTGCAGGCTACGGTCTTGTCTCTGTGGTGCTGGGCGCAGGCTTCGTCTGGTATTCGTGGAAGGTACTGCGGATGCCCGATAGCGACCGGGTCATGAAGCCTGCAAAGGCGCTCTTTGCCTATTCGCTTCTCTATCTGTTCGGCATCTTCGCGGCCTATCTCGCCGACTCGATCTTCGAACGTCTGATAGCGACGGGGGCCGTGTGAGCGCTGTGGATATTGAAACCGTAAAGCAGACGGATGCGCAGAAGAAAGCGCAACGGAGCCGCTCTATTGCGATTGCTCTGGCGTTGGTCGCCTTTGTGATCATGGTCTACGTGGTCAGCATCGTCAAACTCGGTCCGAATATTCTGGACCGGACGTTTTGAGGCCTCGATGACTGAAGCTCCCAATCGCCCAGCTGCACCGAAGCGCAACTACAATCTCCATGTCGCAGGCATCTGCACGGGGGTGTTTTTCGGAATGATCGGCCTGTCCTACGCAGCCGTGCCGCTTTATTCGATCTTCTGCCAGGTTACCGGCTACGGCGGTACGACGCAGCGGGTCGACCAGTATTCGGACAGGGTCCTCGACCGAGAGATGACTGTGCGGTTCGACGCGAATACGTCGTCTGCCTTGCCTTGGCGGTTCGAGCCGGTGCAGCGCTCTGTCACGATGAAGATTGGCGAGACCGCACACATTTCCTATAAGGCGACAAACCTGTTCGATCGGCCGGTTAAGGGCCAGGCAAGCTTCAATGTCACGCCGGAACTGGCGGGCGCCTATTTCAACAAGGTTGAGTGTTTCTGCTTTACGGAGACGACTTTGCAGCCGGGTGAAACGCTCGACATGCCTGTCGTGTTTTATGTCGATCCTGACATCGTCGATGTTCCTGAACTGAAGAATACACACACGATTACCTTGTCCTACACATTCTTCCCCATAGAAGGCGAAAAGCCGATTGCCGCCGCACCTGCGGCTGTGCAAGGAGGGAATGGAACCACGTCCGAAAGTATTGGGGGCTGAGATGGCAGAAGCGCACGCCAAGCATCACGACTATCACATTATCGATCCCAGCCCGTGGCCGTTCATAGGCTCGGTCGGAGCGCTTTTGACTGCGTTTGGCGGCGTCGCCTACATGCAGTACCACAAGGGCAACGCGTTCAGTCCCTTCGGCTTCGATATCGGTGGCCCGTGGCTGCTCATCGTCGGACTGCTGGTGGTGCTCTACACCATGTTCGGCTGGTGGTCAGACACCATCAAGGAAGGCCATGAAGGGCATCATACGCGTGTCGTGGCTCTGCACCTGCGCTACGGGATGATCATGTTCATCGCCTCCGAGGTGATGTTTTTCGTCGCGTGGTTCTGGGCGTTTTTCGATGTCAGCCTCTATCCTGGCGAGGTCGAGCAGGTCGCTCGCTCCGCCTATACGGGTGGCGTTTGGCCTCCCCAGAGCATTGAGGTTCTCGACCCCTTCCATCTGCCGCTCTACAACACGGTGATATTGCTTCTTTCGGGCACGACGGTGACCTGGGCGCACCACGCTCTCTTGCACAATGATCGCAAGGGTCTTGTCGCTGGACTGGCGTTGACCGTCGCTCTGGGTGTGCTGTTCTCGTTCGTGCAGGCCTACGAGTACATGCATGCGCCGTTCACGTTCCATGATTCGATCTATGGCGCGACATTCTTCATGGCCACCGGCTTCCACGGTTTCCACGTGTTTGTCGGTACCATCTTCCTGCTGGTCTGTCTGATCCGGGCCATGAAGGGCGACTTCACGCCAAAGCATCATTTCGGCTTTGAAGCGGCTGCATGGTACTGGCATTTCGTCGACGTCGTCTGGCTGTTCCTGTTCGCTTCGATTTACGTCTGGGCATCTGCAGGTGCGACAATCGCTGCAGGTCACTGACCCCATATTGGTCTAGAATAGGGGCGGCCGTGGCGACACGGCCGCCTTTTTCGTTAAGGAAGAGACATGGATGATAAAGCTCAGTGGCCACCCGTCGATCCGATTCGGGCGGGATTGAGAGGTCGCTGTCCACGCTGTGGCGAGGGGCGATTGTTCGCCGGCTTTCTGACGGTGGCGGAGCGCTGCGGTGTGTGCGGTCTCGACTACGATTTCGCAGACGCGGGCGACGGCCCGGCAATCTTCGTGATGCTGATCATGGGTTTCGTCG
>CAYSVF010000520.1:0-2166 GCA_964434415.1 uncultured Parvibaculum sp. | reverse complement strand
GAGAACTTGTAGCCGCGGCGATATTCGAACTTATCGACCGCCTTCATCAGGCCGATATTGCCTTCCTGAATGAGATCGAGGAACTGCAGGCCGCGGTTCGTGTATTTCTTCGCAATGGAGATCACGAGACGGAGATTGGCTTCCACCATCTCCTTCTTGGCGATGCGCGCCTCGCGCTCGCCCTTCTGCACCATGGCGACGATGCGACGATATTCCTGAATGTCGAGGCCGGTCTCGGAGGCGAGCGTCTGGATTTCCTCGCGCAGATCCTTGATCTGGTCGCGGTCGTCCTTGGTGAAGCTCGTCCAGCCCTTGCCCTTCAGGCGGCTGACGCGGCGGATCCAGTTCGGGTCGAGCTCATTGCCGAAATACTGCTTGAGGAATTCATCGCGCGGAATGCCGTGGCTTTCGGCGGTGCGCAGCAGGCGGCCTTCGAGACCCATCAGGCGCTTGTTGATCGAGTAAAGCTGCTCGACCAGGCTTTCGATACGGTTGTTGTTGAGCGAGAGGCTCTTCACCTCCTCGATCACATCTTCCGTCAGCTTCTGGTAGCGCTTCTCCTGCTGGGAAGAGAGCTCCTCGCCCTTGAGCTGGAACTCGACCTTCTGGTCCTGCAGCTTGCGCAGCTTTTTATAATCGGCGGCAATCTTGTCGAAGATTTCGAGGACCTGCGGCTTCAGCTCCGCTTCCATGGCGGCGAGAGACATGTTGCTCTCCGCATCCTCGTCGTCGACCTCTTCTTCTTCCGGCTCTTCGCGCGGCGGGGCTTCGCCTGCGAGCGCGGCCTGGGAATGGTCGACCTTCTTGGCGTCGGGACCGGCATAGGTCGCGTCGAGGTCGATGATGTCGCGAAGGAGGATCTTTCCCTCGTTCAGCTCGTCGCGCCAGATGATGATGGCCTGGAAGGTCAGCGGGCTTTCGCAGAGGCCCGCGATCATGGTTTCGCGGCCGGCCTCGATGCGCTTGGCGATGGCGATTTCGCCTTCGCGCGACAGCAGCTCCACCGAGCCCATCTCGCGCAGATACATGCGCACCGGATCGTCGGTACGGTCGAGCGAGGAAGATGTCGTGGTGGTGGTGGTGACGGCGCGCGTCGAGGAGGCTGTGGTTTCCTCCGCCTCGTCGTCATCGTCTTCGTCGTCATTGGCGGCGGCGCGGGCCTTGTCGCCCTCTTCGGCATTGTCGTCGTTCTCGTCGTTCTCGACGACGGTAATGCCCATCTCCGAGAGCATGGCGAGCGTGTCTTCGATCTGCTCGGAGGAAAACTCTTCCGACGGGAGAACCGTGTTCAACTCGTCATAGGTCACGAAACCGCGGGACTTGGCGGCCTTGATCATCTTCTTGACCGCCGCATCGGACATATCCAGCAACGGACCGTCCTGGTTTTCCGCTGCTTCCGGTGCTTCCTGTTCCGCCGATTTGCTTGCCATTCAATCGCTCTCCGCCTGACCCGATAATGCGCCGCCTGCCCGCGCGCATCTCACGCCTGTTCATTTCGTTCGACCCGCTCGACAATCAAGACGGGTGAAAAGGATTATGCCCGTCAGCGGCCTTCAGGGGCGCCGGACGGCCAGTCGTCAAATTCGTCTCTCTCGATATCCCTGTCCGGCATCCCCGGGGCCTTTCCGGCCCGCACCTTTCAGAGCGTTCCCCTTAATCCGTCCTGCCTCAATCCGTACTGCTCGTCCCATCCAGACCGTCGGTCATGTCGGACCTTTCAAGCTGCAGGTGTATCTCCCTGAGCCTTGCCCAGTTGGCCTCCGTCATTTCCTCGGCCAGAGCGCGCTCGGCGGCTTTCAGTTCCGCTTCCAGGTTCACGGCCCGCTCATGGCGCCGGATGAGGTGCACAAACCCTCTTTCGGCCTCGTCCGTCATGGCCTCGGGGCCTGCAAACCGCGCGCCAATCTTCTTCGCGCGGCCCTCAAGACGGCGGAACAAGTCACCCAAGTTCCTGTCTTCTAAGTGGTTTTTCAGTCCATCCCTTTCAAGAGGCGCATGAAGGGCGGCTATATCTATGATTTCATTGCGTAATCTGTCAAGTTCGGCGCTCGCCAGCGGCATTCTGGAGAAAGTCTCGCAATATTCGTCCAGAAGGTCCGGATGATTGGCCATGGTCCAGACCAGCAGGACCTCGCGCCCTTCGCCGTTTCCGCTGCCTTTTCCAAG
>CAYSVF010000519.1:0-2198 GCA_964434415.1 uncultured Parvibaculum sp. | reverse complement strand
GCCGGCCGGAGACGACCCGCTGTGGTCGCTGCCCAACGTCATCATCACCCCGCATATGGCGGGCATCACCGACGACAGCATGCTGCGCATGGGTGTGGGCGCAATTGAAGAGGCACTGCGCGTGCTGGCTGGTGAACTGCCGGTCAATTTGCGCAACCCGGAAGTCGTTGAGCACTATCGGAGGCGTTTCGCCCGATAGGCACCCCGCCTCGCCTAGCTGCAGCAAAAATTGCACTTTGCATCCGCGCACATTTGCTGTGTATCTTCCGTGCGAACCACCCCTTTGGCCATCATCCCCCCGGAGCCCCACATGCCCGACCTGTTTTCCCCCATCCAGCTGGGGCCGCTGGAGATTGCGAACCGCATCGCGATCGCGCCGATGTGCCAATATTCAGCCGATGACGGTGCCGCGAGCGAGTGGCATGTTCAGCATTGGATGACGCTGGGCATGTCCGGCGCGGGAATGGTGACCGTCGAGATGACGGATGTCGAACGGCGCGGCCGCATCAGCCATGGCTGCCTTGGCCTCTATTCCGATGCAGATGAAGCGGCGGCAAAACGCGCGCTGGTGGCAGCGCGGGAATTTTCGATCCCCGGCACGAAGTTCGGCCCCCAGCTTGCGCATGCCGGCCGCAAGGCTTCCTGCAACAGACCCTGGGAGGGTGGCGGACCCTTGAGCCCCGAACAGGATGCGTGGCAGACCGTTTCAGCTTCTGCGATTCCCTACGACACGGGCTGGCACACTCCGCACGCGCTCACCGAGCCGGAAATCGTGGCGATGATCCGCAAATTTGGCGACGCAGCACGTCGCGCAGCGCGGGTGGGATACGATTTCATCGAAGTGCACGGTGCCCATGGCTATCTGATTCATCAGTTTCTTTCGCCGCTCTCGAACAAGCGCGAAGACGATTGGGGAGGGTCTCTGGAGAACCGGATGCGCTTTGCGATCGAAGTCGTGCGGGAAATTCGCAAGGCGGCCCCCGACCTGATGATCGGCATACGCCTCTCTGTGAAGGATTGGGTGGAGGGTGGTCTGGTCGAGGACGAAACAGTCGAGGTCGCGAAAGCCCTCAAGTCCGTCGGCGTAAGCTATATCTGCTGCTCAAGCGGAGGAAACTCACCGCATCAGAAAATTCCGGTCGGCCCCGGCTATCAGGTGCACCTCGCCGAATATGTGAAGCAGCGTGTAGACATTCCGGTTCGCGCGGTGGGTATGATCGACGAGCCCGCACTTGCCAACAGTATCATCACAGAAGGCCGGGCCGACATGACGGCACACGCCCGTGCCATTCTGGCGGACCCGCGCTGGGGTTGGCGCGCGGCGGCGGCACTCGGGCATCGCATCGAAATACCGCCGCAGTTCCAGCGTGCGAGCCACCTCGTCAAGCAGTGGGCAACGCCGGCCTGAACCCCAGACCGGCGCATCTGACGCTTAGACGTATTTGCGCCAGTCGTGCTCTTCCTTGAAGCCGAGGACTTCGCGGATCTTGCGATTTGACAGGGGAGCCTCGAACCCTTCGATTGGCCGTGTCACGGGCGTCTCGGGTGCCCATTTCTTGAGGAACTCCGCCGTCGGCTCATTCGCCGTGATGGTGTCGTTCGTGGCATTGAACACCTGGAAGCCCAGTCCATCCTTTTCAAGGCACAGATGCACGATCTGGCCGAGATCACGCGCGTCGATATAGCTCCACGCATTGCGCTTTCGCAGCGACGGATTCTCGGCATAGGTTCTGAATGGACCGTATTCGTGCGGTTCAATCACATTGCCGATGCGCAACGCATAGATGTCGGCACCGTAGCGATCCGAAAATGCGCGGGCAGTATGCTCGTTCAGCTGCTTGGAAAGCCCGTAGCTGTCCATCGGATCGATTTCATAATCTTCTTCGAGCGGGAATTGCTTGAAGTCCTTGTCACCCTCGGCGAAGCACACCCCGTAGGTGGTCTCGCTCGAAGCGATGATCACCTTGCGGATCCCGAGCTTCATGGCCGCTTCGATGACATTGTAGGTGCTCATCACATTCGCCGAGAAGGTGACGTTGTCAGGATTGATCAAGACACGCGGGACGGCAGCGAAGTGTACGACTGCATCGACCTTTTTCGGTCCGCCGGGGGTCTCGTAGCCGTCAAACCCGAAATGCATGGAAAGGGCATTGAACACCTGACCGCTGTCAGTGACATCGGTAATCAGCGTGTTCACG
>CAYSVF010000518.1:0-2200 GCA_964434415.1 uncultured Parvibaculum sp. | reverse complement strand
GCCGTGGTGCGTCGGGGTTCTGGATCGAAAACGGCGAGATCGCCTACCCGGTCAGCGAAATCACGGTCGCTGGCAACCTCAAGGAAATGTTCCGCCAGATCACACCCGCCAACGATCTGGAATTCCGCTATGGCAGCAACGCGCCGACACTCCGCGTGGAAAGCATGACCATTGCCGGAAGCTAGTGGCCACGGCGACGCGATTGCCGACGACCTTGCCCTGCTCAGGCAGGCCGTCCGCGAGGCCGGCGAGCTTGCGCTGACTTTCTACAAGGGGGATTTCCGAAGCTGGACCAAAGGCGCCAACGACCCTGTCACAGAAGCCGACCTGGAGGTGAACGACCTTCTACGCGACCGGCTCCGGGGGGCGAGACCCGATTATGGCTGGCTGTCGGAGGAAACCGAGGACGACAAGTCCCGTCTGACTGCATCGAAATTCTGGGTCGTCGACCCCATTGACGGTACGCGGGCCTTTGCCAAAGGCAAACCGCATTTCGCCATTTCCGTGGCTCTCGTCTCCGGTGGAATTCCCCTGATCGGGATCGTGTTCAACCCGGCCACCGACGAATTCTTCGAAGCCGCCCGGGGCCTGGGCGCGCGGCTCAACGGCCAGTCAATCCACGTCGGCACCCGCCGGGAGGTGGAAGGATGCCGGATGGTGGCCCATCCGCCCATGTTCGAACACAGGGCATGGCCCGAGCGCTGGCCGCCGATGGATTTCATAGAGCGGAACTCGGTCGCCTACCGGATCGCTCTCGTCGCCTGCGGCGCGGCCGATGCCGTCATTGCCTTGAGCGCCAAGAACGACTGGGACCTGGCCGCGGCCCACCTCATTCTGGAAGAAGCGGGCGGCCTTTTGACCGCGCATGACGGAAGCGAAATTCGCTATGACGGCGCCGCGACACGCCAGCCCAGCCTTGTCGGAGCCAACCCCGTGCTCCACGCCGGGATCATGGTGCGAACCGCGATGCTTCGCCTGCCATCCTGACGAAATGGGAGCGTCTAGTATGCTTTGAACCCGCGCATGCTATATTTTCCCGGGGGAGGTCGTAGGACCCACGTCACCTTTCGGGTGTCTTCGGATCGGAGTAAGCAACTCTATGACCAAGCAATTGCTGCACCTTGTATTCGGCGGCGAACTGGCTGATCTGCAAGGCTATGATTTCAAGGATACGAGCAAACTGGATATTGTCGGCATCTTTCCCGACTACCAGTCGGCCTATAATGCTTGGAAATCGGCCGCGCAGCGCACCGTCGACAATGCCCATATGAGATATTTCATCGTCCATCTGCACAAACTGCTGGACCCCGAAGACGATCCGGAGGGCAGGCATACAGGTACGGCCGAAGGATGAACAACAGCTCCCGCCCAGGACAGGAAAACGGCAACGCTACCGACGATGCAGACGTTGGGCGTTATGAGAGCCCGCGGACCGGAATCAGCGTACTCATGCTGTTCGCGGCGCTTGTCGTGGTATTTGCCGTTGCCGGCATCGGGGGCAGCATAACGGCCAGCAGCGTGAACGAGTGGTATCCCACGCTGGTCAAACCCGCCCTGACACCCCCGCCCTGGGTCTTCCCGGTCGTTTGGAACCTGCTCTATTTCACGATGGCGCTGGCCGCGTGGCTGGTCTGGCTGACGGCCAGGTGTCTTTCTGCCGCGGGCGCACCGCTCTCGCTTTTCGGCAGCCAACTCATGCTCAATCTGGGCTGGTCCGTCCTGTTTTTCGGTCTCAAGGCGCCCGGTATCGCGCTTGCCGAGATTCTGGTCCTGCTGATAATGATCGCCCTGACGATCATTGCCTTCTTCAGGCAGAGCAGACTTGCAGGGATATTGATGCTGCCCTATTTCGCGTGGGTCGGCTTCGCGACCTATCTGAATGCCGGCATCTGGCTGCTCAACGGATAACCGACGAGGGACGGCCGATCGGCAGGGAGTACGCCCGAGGGCGGCAATCGGGACAAAAAATCCCGTTATTCCAACAATTTACACTCCCCTGCCTGTATGGATTGGGTAACGACCGCATGGTATGGTCCGCCCGGATTACGCGAGCCTGAGGATCTATGGTCAGCAAGAGCGAACAACCCGGCGAAACCGCGGCGCAGGACGACACCCTTTCGCCCGCCATGCGCGACGCCGCCGAGAAGGCGCCCGACCCCGAGGCCGCGCTCGAACTCGCCCGGGACCTCAACACCTGGTC
>CAYSVF010000517.1:0-2203 GCA_964434415.1 uncultured Parvibaculum sp. | reverse complement strand
TCCTGCCGGGCATCTTCGACACGCCGCTTCTCGCCGGCGCGCCGGAAAAGGTTCGTCAGGCGCTGGGTGCGCAGGTGCCCTATCCGTCCCGTCTCGGCCAGCCGACCGAATATGCCAACCTGGCCATGACCATGATCCAGAACGGCTATTTCAACGGCGAGGACGTCCGTCTCGACGGCGCGATCCGCATGGCCCCGCGCTAAGCGATACGCCTCACGGCAAACAAAAGCCCCGGTGGAAACACCGGGGCTTTTTCGTTTGTCCTTGCACCTGCGCCTATTTCTTCTTTGCCGGCTGGGGACGTCCCGCGGCACCAGCGTAGCGGTCCATCGCCTTTGCCATGGCGATGTCCTTTTCGCTCACGCCGCTCGCGTCATGCGTCGTCAGGACGACATCCACGCGATTATAGACATTGGCCCATTCGGGATGGTGATCGGCTTTTTCGGCGACAAGCGCGATACGGCTCATCCAGCCGAAGGCTTCGTTGAAATTCTTGAAGCGGTAGCTTTTCTCGATGGCGTCGCGCCCGCGTACCTTGCTCCAGCCCTTGAGCCCGGCCAGCGCCTTGCGCCGCGCCGCATCGGACAGCTTGTCGGTCATATCAGTATCCTTTGCCTCTGATGTCCGCCGCAACTCTTCATGTCGATTGGGCGATTGATGCGCGACCTTCGCGCACCTACCTTTGCCATGCAAGTCAGGGAGAGACATTTGGACTGGTCGAGGATGAAAGCGCCGCCCATAGAAGAATTCGAGCGTATCGCACGAGCCGCATTCGACGAGCTGCCGGAAGAGTTCCGCGCGCGCTGCGCGGATGTCGTCATCCGGGTGGAGGATTTTCCGAATGCGGAAGTGATGGCGGAGATGGAACTCGACAGTCCGTTCGACCTTCTCGGCCTCTATCACGGCGTGGCGGAGACGCATCGCAGTGTCTTCGAGACCACGCACATGCCCGACATGGTATTTCTCTACCGCCGTCCCATCCTCGACTACTGGACCGAGTATGACGAAAAGCTGGCCGACATCATCCGCCATGTGCTCATTCACGAGATCGGCCATCATCTGGGCTTTTCCGACGATGACATGCACGCCATCGAACGCGGTGCGTCATGAGTAAAGGCAAACGCCCTGCCGTGCTTTTCGTATGTCTCGGCAATATATGCCGTTCACCGACCGCGGAGGCCGTGTTCCGCGCCCGTGCGGCGGCGGCCGGGCTCGATGTGGAAATCGACAGCGCGGGCACGGGCGCCTGGCATGTCGGAAAATCGCCGGACCCGCGCGCACAGGCGGCGGGGGAGGCGCGCGGCTACGATCTCGCGTCCCTTCGGGCGCGGCAGGTGAAAGCGGCCGACTTCCAGCGTTTCGATCTCATCCTTGCCATGGATGAGGACAATTACGAGATGCTTTGTCTGAAAGCTCCCGGCGATGCGCGCGAGCGGATCGTCATGATGATGGATTTCGCGCCGGACCACCCCGAACGATCCGTGCCAGATCCCTATTATGGCGGGGATGACGGGTTCGCCCATGTGCTCGACATGCTGGAAGAAGCATCCGACGGGCTCATTTCGCATCTTGCGGGCTAGTCTTCTTCCACCCATTCCTCATCGGGTTCGAAGGCGTCTTCCGGATAGGTTTTCTCGATTACATAAGGTCCGCCGCCCTTGCTGGCGCGCGAGGAAAAGAGCGTGAACCGCGTGGCCGTGAAGCCGGGCGTCGCAAACAGGTTATGGGCCTGAATGAACTGTGCGATCTCGGCGGGGTCGGCGCGGCGCGTTCGCGCCAGCGTGATATGCGGCAGGAAAGTCCGTGTTTCGGGTTTCAGGCCGATGCGGCGCATGGCGCTTTCATGCCGCCCCTGCAGGATGCGCAACGGTTCCGATGGCTTAACCCGCGCCCAAACGGCATGAGGCGAAGCGCCGCCGAATTCGCCAAGCCCTTCGATTTCGACGGGGAAGGGCGTCATCGGAATGCGGGAGAGCGCCTCATCCGCGTCGTCGGCCAGGTTTTCGGGAATGTCGCCCAGAAAGCGCAGCGTGATGTGGAAGTCATGCGGCTCGATCCAGCGCGCGCCATCGAGCCCGCGTTGAAGCTGGACGAGTTTCTCCGAAACGTCCGGCGGAATTTCCAGCGCTGTGAAAAGGCGGATCATGGCCTTGTCCTTTGCCTGTCATGCTCGGACTTGATCGGGGCATGACAGGGTCGCGTT
>CAYSVF010000516.1:0-2208 GCA_964434415.1 uncultured Parvibaculum sp. | reverse complement strand
GTGCAGACGAAACCCTCCTCTTCGTAGGATCGACGAAACCCTCTACGAAGAGGAGGGTTTCGTCTGCACCTTTCGTGCGGACAAGGTGATTTACGAAGAAAAGACGGGACAGCAGTCCCTGGTGATTTTCGAGAACGCGTTGTTCGGCCGGATGATGGCGCTTGACGGCGTGACCCAGCTCACCATGCGCGACGAATTCATCTATCACGAGATGATGACCCATGTGCCGATCCTCGCCCATGGGAACGCAAAACGCGTGCTCATCATCGGCGGCGGCGATGGCGGCATTCTGCGCGAAGTGACGCGTCACAAGGCGGTCGAGCAGGTCACCATGGTCGAGATCGACCCTTCGGTGACGGAATTCGCGAAGAAACATCTGGCCGAAGTCTCAAATGGAGCCTTCGACGACCCCCGTCTCAACCTCGTTTTCGCCGATGGTGCGAAATTCGTGGAAGAGACGGAAGATCGTTATGACGTCGTCATCGTGGACTCGACCGACCCGATAGGTCCGGGCGAAGTGCTCTTCCGTGAAAAATTCTACAGAGCCTGTGCCGGATGCATGAATGAAGGCGGGGTTATCGTTACCCAGAACGGCGTGCCCTTCATGCAGTCTGAAGAGCTGGCAGGTACCATGGAGAAATTCCGCCGTATTTTTGCGACGGGCACATGCTATCTCGCCACCATTCCGACCTATGTCGGCGGCCCGATGGCGATGGGCTGGGGGACCGACAACATCTCCCTGCTGGATGTGCCGATTGAAGAACTCGCTAGTCGTTATAAGGCCGCCGGCCTTTCGACGCGGTACTACACGCCCGAAGTCCACAAGGCAGCCTTCGCTTTGCCGGGTTATGTGTCGAAGATTACAGGCAATCGCTGAGTGGGACGGTGAGTGAGGGTGATTCGCCCAAGCTCCCCGAAAAGTCACGCAGTATTCTTTTGCCGATATCGGTTGCTGCGCTGCGGCATGCCGAAAACCGGCATGTTTGCCCTTTTTTTACTTTGAAAACCAATTCGAATGGATTGGTAACCATGACGGATGTTATTTTAACTTCACAAAGTCTCGGCGCTCTTTTTCTGGCGTGACGGGGACATGTTCCTTGGGGTGGGAATGTATCGGAGGACTTAGGGCATGCGGCAAGCGGGTGTGCAGCCGATCAAGAGTCTCGATCAGAGCGATGGGCAGGGCGACGTCGACGAGATGGAACCTCTTCGTCCGGTCGACATGATTTTGGTCAGCGGCGGGATGCTGATTTCGGCAGCGACGGTCGTGCTGGCGTTGTGGAAGCTCAAAGACCTGATTTTCTGACACCCGCCTCAAGGGTCGGAGGTGGTCAGACAAGCCTGTCGTCGGAGACGACAATACCGTCTCCATCCGCATAGGCCCATGCGCCCGGGCGGAAGGTCACGCCCGCGAACTGAAACACTTTCCCGAATTCGCCAAGACCCCGCTTCTCGCTTTTGCGCGGATGCACAGCCAGCGCCTTGATGCCGACCGCGCAGTCTTCGAGCTCGGCCGTGTCGCGCACGCAGCCATTGATGATCACTCCAGCCCAGCCATTTTCTTCCGCCAGCTTTCCAAGATTGCCGCCGAATAGGGCGCAGCGCATGGAGCCGCCCCCATCCACGACGAGCACACGACCCTTGCCCTCGCTTTCCACTGCCTCGCGGACTTTCGTATTGTCCTCGAAGGCGGCCAGCGTGACGACCTCACCGCAAAATCCGAGGATGCCGCCGAAATCGGCAAAAACCGGTTCGGCATATTGAAGCCGGTCTGGGAACTCGTCGGAAAGATCGGTGGTTGCGGGTACTGTCATTGCATCGGGGCGGGGCGTCATAGGCATCCTCAAGCTGTCGGGTTGTAATGGCGCCGGCGGTAAAGGTGGTCCGCCCTGGCGCCAAAATGTCGTGCGAGGCGGCATATATCGCGCCGCCTCGAAAATCGGTCAAAGTGCCTTATAGGCTGCCGCGAGCAATCCCATCGCACGAGGGTCGCCGGCGAGATCGGGGCCCATCTGGTTCATGACATAGGAAATGCCGACACCGGCTACCGGATCGCATAGCACGAAAGAGCCACCCCATCCGGAATGGCCGATGGTCGCCTCATTGGGACCATAGAGAAGACCGCCAACATTACGCAAAACGCCGGCACCCCAGCTGACCTGAAGGCCGAGAACCAGATCTTCGTTCGAAATCTGTTCGGTGGAAAGC
>CAYSVF010000515.1:0-2217 GCA_964434415.1 uncultured Parvibaculum sp. | reverse complement strand
ACCGTCCGCCTGTGGCGTCAACTGCACATTGAATTCACCGGAGGCGGCCCTGTACCTTTCCGTGAGATCCTTTTTTGGCTTTCGGACTTTAAGCCCATCCGGAAATTTCTCATCGAACCGGATCTTGAAGAGCGTCCGGAACTCTTCCGGACACCGGGTCGCGGCCTTCCGGAGATTGCGCTCCGGGTGACACAGAAACCAGCTCAAGACCCATTCGGCCGATAGTGCGTCCCCCCGGGCAATCTGGGCCCCGAGGACTGTCTTAAGTGACAGGGGCAACTCCCAGCCCGGATTGTCGAAAACGGGCTCTCGTGCAGCGGGCACGTTCAGTCCAAGCTCAGCCACCTGAATGAAGTCGCCGAGATAGCGTTGAGCAGACCTGCTGTCTGCATAGAGATCCTTGAGACGCCGTACCTCTTCGAGAATCTCTTCCTTTTCAGCTTGAGGGGGTTCGTCCTGGAGAAAGCGGCGCTCCAGACCGTAGAAATAGAGGAACATATAGCCAGGATTGTAGGTTGGGTCCGACCGGCCGCCTTCGAGCCATGTGAGATAGGTCGCCCGGCAGGTCGGCGAGATGTCCGAGTATCCAGGCCAATAGGGCATCCCTTCCCCGGTCCGATCGTTGCCTCCGCGCGCTACGGGAAGTGCGGGATCGATTACCGGCCGGCTTCTGTCCTCGAAGCTGTAGCTGTTGCGGCGCGGCGGCGTGCCGACATAGACCATGCCCCCGATAACACGTCCGGCAACCGTCACAGACTCGTGCTTCGGATACCATTTCGGAGCAGATGCTGCGCGCCGGGAACGCTCCTGAAAACCCGGCCCGCCGCCGCGCGCCTCATCGTTCGAGACCGCCTTGCTTCCCTCTCCCCAAACGGCTTTTCCGCCATTGCTGTATTTGACCGCGCGCCGGCGCTCTCCCCACCAGACGAGCCCTGCAGGCACGAAGAGAACGAGAAGGACCTGCACCCCGTTCGAGCCATTCTGAAAGGCCGCCGAGACGACGATCAGACATATGACGAAATACAGGACGTAAAGAAATATGATGCGCAGAAAAGTCAAAGCCCTCTCTTTTCCGTCTGGTCCACCCACAAGCCGCTCAGTACGATATTCGGAGGGGCCCCTCTTTTCAAAAACTCACCGGCCGGCATGAAAGACGGCCGGGCCGCCTCCGCCGAGCTACAGATCTCGTTCATCTGCAACATCGCCACCGACTAACGCGGTCTCCCGGCCGGAGAGCGCGGTTCAGGCCGGCTATTCAGCCGACTTGCCGCAGCGGCGGCGATTGCTCCGCAGACAACTGCCGGTCACTGTCCGGAAGCGACACGATTTCTGCCGACGCCGGCCCCGGGGGATCTATAGGCCCCTCGTCGATCGCTTTCGGGACAAGCTGTCCATCATCGGCAAAGCCATGATCGATAAAAGGGACGACCAGGCGCGCTGCCCTCTCATACAGATCTTGCCACGTGATCGGCGTGATGCGGATCGCATGATGGGCGTTTCCGCCCCAGCGCAAATGGGCATCGTTCAATCCGTCCGCGCAATGCCCGCCATTCACCAGGCAATCGATCCGCGCGTCTCGCAAATCCGCGACCCGCTGCATCAGTCCGAAAGCATAGGCATGCACCTGTTCCAGATCCGTCCAGCTCAGCGCGACACTGGGCCGCTTGAGCTCCAGAAGCAGATAGACGTCGTCCGGGTTCCTGCGGTGGAAGGCGTAGCTTTCGGCCGTGCCAAACAGATCGGGTTTGAGGCTATCGCTGGCAAAGAGCTTGTAGGTAGTTTGATCGACGGGCTGTGCCCGGCCCTCGAAGAAGCGGCTGGAAATGGTGCTGAGGGTGCGCGGTGTCGCGAAAAACTCTTCCTTCACAAAATACTCTGGCCACAACACCCACAGATTCTTTTTGAGAACACGCTGGCAGGCATGCTCGTCGGATGCCCCATCGAGCCAGACCTGCTTCATTTCCCTGAGACGTGCCTGCAATCCGCTGTGGCTCTGTCGAAGGAGCTGCACGCTTTCGAGCTGGGTTTCAGCCTCGGCCAGCCTTTGACTGGTCTCCCGGTGTGTCATGGAAAGAGACGACAGCTCGCGCCGCAATCCTTTGGTTGCCGCGCGAATGCCAGCCTGTTGCAGGACCAGGATGCTCGCAATCCCGATGACAGACGATCCGGCAAAAGCCAGCCCCCACAATATGGCCTGATCCATGTCCTCCCCCCTTT
>CAYSVF010000514.1:0-2221 GCA_964434415.1 uncultured Parvibaculum sp. | reverse complement strand
TGATGTAGCCGCCTTGGGTGACGGTGACGACCATGTCCTCGCGCTGGTTGAGGTCCTCGTCCTCGATGTCGCCGAAATGCTCGACGATCTCGGTGCGCCGCGGGGTCGAGAATTCCTCGGCGATCGCCGCCATCTCATCCTTGATGATGGTCATGACCCGGGCGCGCGACGACAGGATGTCGAGATAGTCGCGGATCTGCTCGCCGAGCGCGTTCAGCTCGTCGCCGATCTCGTCGCGGCCGAGCGCGGTCAGCCTTTGCAGGCGCAGCTCGAGGATGGCGCGCGCCTGCTCCTCCGACAGCTTGTAGGTGCCGTCGTCGTTGACGGTGTGGCGCGGGTCGTCGATCAGCGTGATCAGCGCCGACACGTCGCCCGCCGGCCAGTTGCGCTCCATCAGCGCGGCGCGGGCGCTCGCCGGGTCCGGCGCGGTGCGGATGAGGCGGATGATCTCGTCGATATTGGCCACCGCGATGGCGAGGCCGACGAGGACGTGGGCGCGGTCGCGCGCCTTGTTGAGCAGGAACTTGGCGCGCCTGGTGACGACCCGCTCGCGGAAGCGCAGGAAGGCCTGCAGCATATCCTTGAGGTTCATCGTCTCCGGACGGCCGCTGTTCAGCGCCACCATGTTGGCGCCGAAGCTCGTCTGCAGGGCGGAGAACCGGTAGAGCTGGTTCAGCACCACGTCGGGCACCGCCTCGCGCTTCAGCTCGATGACGACGCGCATTCCCTGGCGGTCGGACTCGTCGCGGATGTCGGCGATGTGCTCGACGCGCTTGTCGCGGACGAGCTCGGCGATGCGCTCGATCATCACCGCCTTGTTCACCTGATAGGGAATCTCGGTGACGATCAGCGCCTCGCGCTCCTTGCGCACGGTCTCCACATGCACCCTGCCGCGCATGATGATGGAGCCGCGCCCGGTCATGTAGGCGGAGCGGATGCCGGACTGGCCGAGGATCAGGCCGCCGGTCGGGAAATCCGGCCCCGGCACGATCTGCATCAGCTCCTCGATCTCGGCTTCCGGATGGTCGATCAGATGGGTCGCGGCGGCGACGATCTCACCCAGGTTGTGCGGCGGGATGTTGGTCGCCATGCCAACGGCGATGCCGCCGCCGCCGTTGACGAGGAGATTGGGGTAGCGGGCCGGCAGGACGACCGGCTCGCGCTCGGAATTGTCGTAGTTGTCCTGGAAATCGACGGTGTCCTTGTCGATGTCCTCGAGCAGCGTGTGGGCGGGCTTGGCGAGGCGCACCTCGGTGTAGCGCATGGCCGCCGGCGGATCGCCGTCGACGGAGCCGAAGTTGCCCTGGCCGTCCACCAGCGGGTAGCGCAGCGAAAAGTCCTGCGCCATACGCACCAGTGCGTCGTAGGCGGCGTTGTCACCATGCGGATGGAATTTGCCGATGACGTCGCCGACCACGCGCGCGCACTTCACGTATGGGCGGTTCCAGACGTTGTTGAGCTGGCTCATCGCAAACAGGATGCGCCGGTGCACCGGTTTCAGACCGTCCCGCGCGTCCGGCAGGGCGCGCCCCACGATCACGCTCATGGCGTAATCCAGATAGGAACGGCGCATCTCGTCCTCGAGGTTGACGCTGAGGACTTCCTTGGCAAATTCGCTCATCAACAGGCCCTTTTGGCCGCGTACCGGACGCGACGCATCGTGTGTGCTTGGTTTGGGGCTAAATGCGAAGGAATTCTAACACATAGCACACCCTGAAAGGGTGTTTTCCGGGCTTTTCAGGCCGCTTTGCGGCAGCGCCGCAAACGTGTGGAACCCGCTATCGCGATACCGCCTTGCGCAAGGCGGCCGGCAGGGCGAAGACGATGTTTTCCGTACGCCCGGACAGCTCCCGGGGCACCTCGCCGCCCAGTGCCCGCAGGCGCTCGACGACCTGCTTGACCAGCACCTCCGGGGCACTGGCTCCAGCGGTCACACCGACACTGGCACAGCCCTGCAACCACTGGGGCTGGATGTCCTCCGGGCCATCGATCAGATACGCCCGCGCACCACGCACTTCCGCCAGCTCGCGCAGACGATTGGAATTGGAACTGTTGCGCGAGCCCACCACCAGCACCACGTTGCAGCGGGCGGCCAGATCCTTCACCGCGTCCTGGCGGTTGGTGGTGGCGTAGCAGATGTCGTCCTTGCGCGGGCCCTGGATCAGCGGAAACCGCACCCGCAAAGCGTCGATGACCCGTGCGGTGTCGTCCATCGACAGCG
>CAYSVF010000513.1:0-2241 GCA_964434415.1 uncultured Parvibaculum sp. | reverse complement strand
CGAACACCATGCCGACGCTCGTGCCGATAGCGTCGAGCGCGGCTTCCACCTGCTCTGTCAGCCCGTCCGGATACTGACGGTCATTTTCGTAAAAGGCGGTGCAGACTTCGGTGGTGATGGTAAAGCCCGGCGGTACCGGCAGTCCGATATTGGACATCTCGGCGAGGTTCGCACCCTTGCCGCCGAGAAGGTTCTTCATCTCCGCCGTTCCCTCGGCCTTGCCGTCGCCGAAGGAATAGACCCACTTGTTCTCTGCCATCGTTACTGCCTTTGGTTGAGGCCAGACTAAAGCTTGTACGCCGTCATGGCCCGGCTCGTCCGGGCCATCCACGCCTTATGTCCCTCGAGGAAAGACGTGGATGCCCCGCATGAAGCGGGGCATGACGCCCTTCCTGAACAGCATCGTCCCCTCCCCCGCTCCACGAGGGAGGATCAGGGAGGGGGCTTACCCCTCGACCTTCGAGAAGTCCGCGACCTCATGCAAGGCCGCGCGGATGAGGCTCAGAAGGCGCAGGCGGTTCGCGCGCACTTCCGGTTTGTCGGCATTGACGGTGACCTTATCGAAGAAGGCGTCGACCGGCGCGCGGAGCTTGGCGAGCGCGGACATGGCCGCGGCGAAATCCTCCGCCCCGACGGCCCGAGTGGCTTCCGCGCGGGCTTCCTCGATACGGGCGAAGAGGTCGCGCTCTTCGTCGAGTTCGAACAGCCCTGCATCCGGCTCGCCGTCGAATGTCGTGCCGTCCTTCTTCTCCTCGATGCGGAGAATGTTCACCGCGCGCTTGTACCCCGCGAGCAGGTTCGCGCCGTCATCGGTGCTCAGGAAATCGGACAGCGCTTCCACGCGCTTCACGATCAGCACGAGATCGTCCTGCCCTTCCAGTGCAAAGACGGCATCCACAAGGTCATGTCGTGCGCCACGGTCTCGCAGATAGACTTTCAAGCGGTCGGCGAAGAAGGAGAGGAGGTCTAACACTAAAGACTGATCGTCAAACCTGTCCGTATACGACTTATCGTTGCTCACGCTGAGCTTACGATACGCCCCATCGGCATAGAGCTTTGCAGCACTCTGAAAAAACTCAGAGAGATTCACGCGAATTCCAGCTTCGAGGATAATTCGGATTATGCCCAGAGCCGCTCGGCGCAAGGCAAACGGGTCCTTGGATCCTGTGGGCAATTCGTTGATCCCAAAGAATCCAATTAGGGTGTCTATCTTATCAGCTAATGCGACAACCTTACCCAGCGCAGTAGAAGGAATGGCATCACTAGGACCAACCGGAGAATAGTGTTCACCTATTGCCTCCGCGATCTCGGTAGAAACACCGTCCATTTGCAGAGCGTAGTAGCGCCCCATGACTCCCTGCAACTCCGGAAACTCAAAGACCATGCCTGTGACCAAATCAGCCTTTGCGAGTTCAGCCGCCTGCATTGCATCAGGACCGTTTGCGCCTTTGACATGCTCTGCAAGTTCAAAAGACAACGACTTCATGTGCTCGACTTTTTGCTCCATCGTGCCGAGCTTGTCGTAAAATTTGACGCCTACAAGTTCCCCTGCCCATGTATCGAGTTTGTATTTCCGGTCCTGATCCCAGAGGAAGCGCGCATCGGCGAAGCGGGCGCGCAGCACGCGCTCATTGCCGTTCACGATGGCCGCGCCGCCATCTTCCGCGATCAGGTTCGCGATCACGATGAAGCGCGGCGCGAGCTTGCCGTCCTTGTCGGTGCAGGCGAAATATTTCTGGTTCGCGCGCATGGTGCTGGTCAGCACTTCCTGCGGCACGGACATGAACTCGTCGTCGATCCTGCCCATCAACGGCACGGGATATTCGATGAGCCCGGCCACTTCCGTCAGCAGCGCCTCGTCCTCGAAAAGCCTGAGCCCGGCATCCTCGGCGAGCTTTTTCGCCGCCGCATGGATCGCCTTGGCGCGGTCTTCCGTCGCGAGGATCACCTTCGCCGCTTCGAGCTTCGCCTTGTAGTCGGCGAAACCCGTCACGTTGAAGCCGTCCGGCGCCATGAAACGATGGCCATAGGTCATGCTGTCCGCCGACATGCCTTCGAATTCGAAGGGCACGACCTTGCCGCCGAAGAGGCAGAGGATCGAGTGCAGCGGGCGCACCCAGCGCAAGGACCCCTCGCCCCAGCGCATCGATTTCGGCCAGGGGAAGTTGCGGATCGCCTGCGGCACGATCTCGGCCAGCACATCGGCCATCGCCCTGCCCGGCTTTTCAATCACCGCGACGT
>CAYSVF010000512.1:0-2247 GCA_964434415.1 uncultured Parvibaculum sp. | reverse complement strand
AGTCGGTGAAGCCCGCCACGTCGATCAGCGTCTTGTTGTATTCCTTCAGCACGATCGCGACCGAGTTCAGCACCTCATAGAAGTTGGAGCTGATATCGGAGGAATCGGTGGCGAAGGTCACATTGCCCGGCATGTTCAGGATGATGTCGTTGCCGACGCGCGTTACGCTGACGCCCGAATTGCGCAGCTTGCGCGTCAGTTCGGCCTCCTGACGGTCCATGTAGTTGCCGATGGCGCCGCCCGCCAGCGCGCCGACGCCGGCGCCCAGCAGGATGGCGTTCCGGTTGGCGCCGCCGCGGCCGATAAGCGCGCCGCCGATGGCGCCTGCGAGGCCGCCCAGAAGCGCCCCCTTCGTGGCGCTGCTGGTCTGCTGTTCGCCGGTATAGGGGTCTTGCGTGGTGCAGGCCGCCAGCCCCAGCGACGAGCACACCGCCACGATTGCGAATTTCTTCAGTATCATCATCAAGCTCCGGTTTGGGGAGGCCGGACACGCTCGCATGGTCCGCCTCCCGGAATATTTCCTGTGCCGTGACAACTGGCTGCCCCCGAAAGGGGTAACCCCACATCCCTTGTCACGCGCCTCCGTTCATTCGCGTCCCCCGGCGAGCCGCAAGCGGCGGCGCCGTCCGTCGGCAAATTCCTGCGCATCGCCGTCGCGACCCTGTGGAATTGCCCTGCGCTAGTGTACAAAACCATGTCGGTTTAAGCGACAACCCATATTGACGCCTGCTTATGGCAGACTGTCGACAAACGGGGGTTAGCTCGCCGGCAGGGTAGGTCACCGGGCCGTTTATACCCGGACAAGGAGCGGCCGGATGCAAGGGCCGCCAGCTAAAGAGGGAGCGAATTCATGTCTCTATTCGATCTGACGGGCAAGGTTGCCGTCGTCACCGGCTCGACCCGGGGTATCGGCGAGGCCATCGTCCATCGCATGGCGGAACAGGGCGCCAAGGTGGTGGTGTCGAGCCGAAAGGCGGATGCCTGCGAAAAGGTCGCCGCCGACATCAACGCCAAGCATGACGGTGCGGCCATTGCCGTGCCCTGCAACATTTCCGAAAAAGCCGACCTTCAGCGCCTGGTGGACACGGCGAACGAGACCTTCGGCAAAATCGACATTCTGGTCTGCAACGCCGCGGTGAACCCCTATTTCGGCCCCTCGAAAGACATTCCCGACGAGGCTTTCGACAAGATCATGGACGTGAATGTGCGCAGCAATCACTGGCTGTGCCACATGGTTCTGCCTCAGATGGTGGAGCGCAAGGACGGGGCGGTCATCATTGTCTCCTCCATCGGCGGCCTGAAAGGCTCCCCCATTCTCGGTGCTTATTGCCTGTCCAAGGCGGCGGATTTCCAGCTTGCGCGCAATCTCGCGGTGGAATTCGGTGAACATAATATCCGCGCCAACTGCATCGCGCCGGGCCTCATCAAGACCGATTTCGCCCGCGCGCTTTGGGAAGATCCGGACATTCTGAAACGCTCCACGGCCGGTGCGCCGCTGAAGCGGATCGGCCTGCCGGACGAAATCGCCGGCGCGGCGGTTTTCCTGGCGAGCCCCGCCGGTGCCTTCATGACGGGCCAGTCGGTCGTCGTGGATGGCGGCGCCACCATCGCCTGAGGAAGAAGATGACAGATCGCCCGCTCTATATCCGCCCCTTCGTCGCCGGCGACCGCGCGGCCTGGGACGAGATGTGGGCGGGCTATCTGACCTTCTATGAAACATCGCTGGAACCTGCCGTCTCCGACGATACATGGGAGCGCATGCTCGAACCCGCGCCGGGCCATCTGGGGCTGATGGCGCTGGACGAGGAGATCGGCCCGGTCGGTTTCGCCCATGCGATCATCCATCCGGGCACATGGAGTCCGAGGCCCGTCTGCTATCTCGAAGATCTTTTCGTGAAGCCCGATGTCAGGGGGCATGGCGTCGGACGCGCGCTGATCGAGTGGCTTGCCGAGCGCGGCCGCGGGGAAGGCTGGCTGCGCATTTACTGGCAGACCGCGCAGGACAACGCCCGCGCCCAGGCGCTCTACGACAAGCTTGCCGAACGCACCGACTGGCTGCGCTACGAGCTGGACCTCTAGGCACGGCTCGGCCCGCTAGTGACCGCACGTCGTTTTTCGGTCATTCTCCTCCCCAAATCGCATTGGAGGAGGATGGACATGAAAAGCGTAGTCGTGACGGGCGTGTCGAGCGGGATCGGCCGGGGCGCCACCGGGACCGTGTACCGCGCGCTGCAGATGTCGCTGCAG
>CAYSVF010000511.1:0-2248 GCA_964434415.1 uncultured Parvibaculum sp. | reverse complement strand
CCTGATGGCCTTCTCGACCGCCTGAACTAGTCCCTTGTCCCAGACACTGACGCCGATCAGCCGCGCTTCGGGCACGCTCACGGTCGCCACCTGGTTGATCGGCATCTGGCTGCCATAGGCGTCCACCGTCACGGGGTCGAGCAGCGATGCCGACGCCCGGCCGGTCCGCAGGCCGGCAAATTCCTGGCTCAGGACGTCCACCGCGCCGTTCATGCGGCGTTCGATGTCGTCGAGGTCAATGTCTTCTGCCATATCAGATCACCCTTCGATCGTCGTGAATTTGCCGTCGCCCGCCAGAACACGTGCCAGGCCCCCCGCCTCGCCAATGGAAAACACCACCACCGGGATGTTGTTTTCCCTCGCCAGCGAAATGGCCGATGCGTCCATGACTTTCAAGTCGTTTGACAGCACATCCATGTAGGTCAGTTTTTCGTGGAACGTCGCGTCCGGATTGGTTTTGGGGTCGTCGGAGTATACCCCATCGACCTGCGTTCCCTTAAGGAGCGCGTCGCAGTTCATTTCGGCTGCGCGCAGGGCAGCGGCCGTATCTGTCGTGAAGAAAGGATTGCCGGTGCCCGCCGCAAAGATCACCACCCTGCCCTTTTCCATATGTCGGATGGCCCGGCGGCGGATATAGGGCTCGCAGACATTGGACATCGGGATCGCCGACAGCACCCGGGTCGCCATGCCCTTCTTTTCCATGATGTTCTGGACCGCCAGCGCGTTCATCACGGTCGCCAGCATGCCCATCTGGTCGGCGGCCGCCCGGTCCATACCCTGGGCCGCGCCCGACAGGCCACGGAAGATATTGCCGCCGCCGATCACGAGGCAGACTTCGGCGCCGTCGTTGACGACCTCCTTGATGTCATTGGCAATCCGGTCCACGACACCGAGATCAATGCCGTAGGACTGACTGCCCATCAGGGCCTCACCGGAGACCTTCAGCAGAATTCGGCGATATGGTTGTGGCGATCCCACAATCCCCTCCGCTGTCTTGGATCATCGCAAGCGACGCGCGCGACGGTACGCCTCGGGCGGCGACGGTACACCAGATAGCCCGAAAGCCGGTAGCCGATATTACATCAATGTGTCGAAAAGGTGTCGGCCGGGCCTGCCGGCCGGCAAATCCCGATCAGCCAGCCATCTTCGCGACTTCGGCTGCGAAATCGTCCTCGCCCTTTTCAATGCCTTCACCAAGCGCGAACCGGACAAAACCGGCGATCTTGATCGGGGCGCCGACATTCTTGGCTTCGTCTTCGAGAACCTTCTCAATCCGGCGCTCGCCGTCGATCACGAAGGTCTGCGAGAGCAGCACGACTTCCTCGAAGAACTTGCGCATGCGGCCATCAACCATCTTCTGGATGATGTCATCGGGGCGGCCGGATTCCTTGGCCTGCTCCACCAGCACGGCCCGTTCACGCTCGACCACGTCCTGGTCGAGCTCGTCGGCCGTCACGGCCTGCGGGCTTGCCGCGGCGATGTGCATGGCAATCTGCTTACCCAGCGCATCGAGCGCACCCGCGTCACCCGCGGATTCGAGCCCGACGATAACGCCGATCTTGCCCAGGCCATCGGCTGCTGCGGTGTGCATGTAGCTGGCAACGACACCCTCGCCCACGGTCACTGACGCCATGCGCCGGACGGCCATGTTCTCGCCGATCGTGGCGATCAGGTGCGTAAGCTGCTCTTCGACCGTGCGGCTCTCGCCCGGGAAACCGGCCTTCATGACCGCATCGATGTTGCCGCCATTGGCCAGCGCCAGCTCGGCCACGCCCCGGACGAAGCCCTGGAACATGTCGTTGCGCGCGACAAAGTCGGTTTCAGAATTGACCTCGACCACGGCGCCCGCATTGCCCGCGGCGTTGATGCCGACGAGACCTTCCGACGCCACGCGGCTCGACTTCTTGGCCGCGGCGGCAAGGCCCTTCTGACGCAGCCAGTCGATGGCCGCTTCGACGTCGCCGTCCGTTTCGCTCAGCGCCTTCTTGCAATCCATCATGCCGGCGCCGGTCTTGTCGCGCAGTTCCTTAACGATCGCTGCTGTGATCTCAGCCATTCTTCCGTTCCTGTAATAGTCTTGTCTGTCCAATGGCGCCGGCCGGATGCCAGCGCCATATCCCATTACCGCAAGATTGTGTGCGGTTTGTTACTCAGCCGTCTCGGGCTTCTTCTCCGCATCCTCGGCCGCAGCCTCGGCATCGGACGCCGGCGCATCAGCCGCAGGGGCTTCAGCCGGGGCTTCTGCAGC